>CALMYO010000278.1 GCA_937873685.1 uncultured Paracoccaceae bacterium | reverse complement strand
GTCCCACTGGCGGGTCTGCAGTTGCCCCTCCAGATAGACCTTCATCCCCTTCTTGAGATACTGCTCGGCCACTTTCGCCAGCTGCTCATTGAAGATCACGACGCTGTGCCATTCGGTGCGCTCGCGCCGCTCTCCGGAATTCTTGTCGCGCCATGCTTCCGACGTGGCAATGCGCAGATTGACCACCGGCTCGCCCGAGTTCAGCCGCCGGATCTCGGGATCCGCGCCCAGATTCCCGACCAGAATGACCTTGTTCACGCTTCCCGCCATGATCTTACTCCGCTTGTTAAAACCGCGCGCATGCCACCGCGCCTCGCAATTCTAGCACCTTAACCCAACAAGGAGCTCAGCGCCCACCCGCCGCGCGCCTGTCCACAGAAGGTTTGGCGCGTGTGGGATAACGTTGCACGAACGCAAAAATGTTCTTCTTTTGTTCTTTTGTCAAGCGGGCTGGCGCAATGAAAATCTTGCTCGCATTTCGGGTGCGGTTGCGCCACGCCGGATGCCGATACGAAATAGATGCCGCCCAAAGACCCGGCATGGAGATCGCGCGAAAAAAGTCAGAAGGAACATGATGTTGGCCCCGCCGCGATTCCGTATCTTCAGCGTGCGGGGCCGTTGGGGATCACTCTTCGACCGGTTTCAGCCGGTCGCAATGCGGACGCCAAACACTCGCGCGGCGGCACTCAGCATCCGTTATATTCAAATCCGATTGTCGGCGACCGGTCGGCTTCGCCTGTCACGTTGGCATACCGCCTGACGTCCTTACCGGCCGTGGCCCGCCGCTATCGCAGGCCTTGCCGAACTCTTCGGTGGAGTCATGCTCCTCTCCTGTCCATTGGCTTGCGCGGTTGTGTCGGTTCGTCCGCAATAACGGGTAGCCCGACAAGCTTAGAATTGCTCACACACTGCAAATCGTCAAGGGGACTTGCGATCACGATTGCGATCGGTTATCCACAGATGTTCGCTTAATGTTCCTGTCTGGTGCGACATTTGTCAGCAGTCGCTGCCGCGACACTCGACTCGCCGCGCCGGCGGGCTACATGGTCGCTGTTTGGCGCGAACGGGCGGGCGCGCAAGCGGGCGACAAGGACGACCGGGACCGATGACCGACAGCAAGATGATCTCCATTCGCGGCGCACGCGAGCACAATCTGAAGAACGTCGATCTCGACCTGCCGCGCGACCGGCTGATCGTGATGACCGGTCTTTCGGGGTCGGGCAAGTCGTCGCTCGCCTTTGACACGATCTACGCCGAGGGCCAGCGCCGCTACGTCGAGAGCCTCTCGGCCTATGCGCGCCAGTTCCTTGAGATGATGCAGAAGCCCGATGTCGACCAGATCGACGGCCTGTCGCCGGCGATCTCGATCGAACAGAAGACGACCAGCCGCAATCCGCGCTCCACGGTCGGCACGGTGACCGAAATCCACGACTACATGCGCCTGCTGTTCGCGCGCGTCGGCATTGCCTATTCGCCGGCGACAGGATTGCCGATCGAGAGCCAGACCGTGAGCCAGATGGTCGATCGCGTGATGGCGCTGGAGGAAGGCACGCGGCTTTACCTGCTTGCGCCGATCGTGCGCGGTCGAAAGGGCGAGTACAAGAAGGAACTCGCCGAACTGATGAAGAAGGGGTTCCAGCGCGTCAAGATCGACGGCTTGTTCCACGAGATCGCCGAGGCGCCGGCGCTGGACAAGAAATACAAGCACGACATTGACGTGGTGGTGGACCGGCTGGTGGTGCGCGCCGACATCGCCGCGCGGCTGGCCGACAGCCTTGAAACGGCTCTTCGCCTCGCCGACGGGCTGGCGGTGGCCGAATTCGCCGACCGGCCGCTGCCGGCTTCCGAAACGTCGGCGGATTCAGCCAACAAGAGCAAGAACGAAACCCACGAACGGCTTGTCTTCTCTGAAAAGTTCGCCTGCCCGGTCTCCGGCTTCACCATTCCCGAGATCGAGCCGCGGTTGTTCTCGTTCAACAACCCGTTCGGCGCCTGCCCGACCTGCGACGGTCTCGGCAAGCAGAACACCATTGACGTGAACCTGGTCATCCCGGACGAGAATATGCGGCTGACCGATGGCGCGGTGGCGCCCTGGGCAAAATCGACCTCGCCCTACTACGTGCAGACGCTGACCGCACTCGGCAAGGCGTTCGGTTTCAAGCTGACCGACCGCTGGCGCGACCTGTCGGAAACCGCGCGCGCCGTCATCCTGCACGGTACGGGAACCCGCCAGGTGGAGTTCACCTATGATGACGGGCTGCGCTCCTACAAGACCTCGAAGACCTTCGAGGGAGTGATCCCGAACCTCGAACGGCGCTGGAAGGAAACCGATTCGTCCTGGGCGCGCGAGGAGATCGAGCGTTTCATGTCGGACACCCCCTGCTCCGCTTGCGCCGGTTACCGGCTGAAGCCGGAGGCGTTGGCGGTCAAGGTCGGCGGAAAGCATATCGGTCAGGTTTCGGAAATGTCGATCCGCGCCGCCGATGCGTGGTTCACGAATGTCACGGACGGCTTCAACGACAAGCAAGCGGAGATCGCCGCGCGAATCCTGAAGGAAATCCGCGAACGGCTGCGGTTCCTCAACGACGTTGGCCTCGATTATCTCACGCTGTCACGCAATTCGGGATCGCTGTCCGGCGGAGAGAGCCAGCGCATCCGGCTTGCCTCGCAGATCGGCTCCGGCCTCACCGGCGTGCTGTACGTGCTCGACGAGCCATCGATCGGCCTGCACCAGCGCGACAACGCCCGCCTGCTGACGACACTGAAGCACCTGCGCGACATCGGCAACACTGTGATCGTGGTGGAGCATGACGAGGATGCGATCCTTGCCGCCGATTACGTGGTCGATATCGGTCCGGCCGCCGGCATCCATGGCGGGCGCATCGTCGCGCAGGGCAAGCCGGCCGAGATCATGGCCAACCCGGCTTCGCTTACCGGCCGCTACATTTCCGGCGCGATGGGGGTGCCGGTGCCGCAGGAGCGGCGCAAGGCGAAGAAGGGCAAGCGCATCCGCGTCGTCGGCGCGCGCGGCAACAACCTCAAGGATGTGAGCGCCGACATCCCGCTCGGTCTGTTCACCGCGGTCACCGGGGTTTCGGGCGGCGGCAAGTCCACCTTCCTGATCGAGACGTTGTACAAGGCTGCGGCGCGACGCATCAACGGCGCGCGCGAGGTGCCAGCCGAACATGACCGCATCGAGGGGCTGGAGCATCTCGACAAGGTGATCGACATCGACCAGAGCCCGATCGGGCGCACGCCGCGTTCCAACCCGGCCACCTATACCGGCGCGTTCACGCCGATCCGCGACTGGTTTGCCGGCCTTCCCGAGGCGAAGGCGCGCGGCTACCAGCCGGGGCGCTTCTCGTTCAACGTCAAGGGCGGACGCTGCGAGGCCTGCCAAGGCGACGGCGTCATCAAGATCGAGATGCATTTCCTGCCCGACGTCTATGTTACCTGCGATGTCTGCCACGGCAAGCGCTATAATCGCGAGACGCTCGACGTGACCTTCAAGGGCAAGTCGATCGCCGACGTGCTCGACATGACGGTGGAGGAAGCCTGCGATTTCTTCGCCGCTGTACCGGCGGTGCGCGAAAAGATGGAGACGCTGAAGCGCGTCGGTCTGGGCTACATCCATGTCGGCCAGCAGGCGACCACGCTTTCTGGCGGAGAGGCGCAGCGCATCAAGCTTGCCAAGGAACTGTCGCGCCGCGCCACCGGCCGCACGCTCTACATCCTCGACGAGCCGACCACCGGCCTGCATTTCCATGATGTCGCCAAGCTTCTGGAAGTGCTGCACGAATTGGTTGACCAAGGCAATACAGTGGTGGTGATCGAGCACAATCTCGAAGTCATAAAGACCGCCGATTGGGTGGTCGATCTCGGCCCGGAAGGCGGCGATGGCGGCGGCGAGATCGTCGCGGCCGGCACGCCGGAGGATATCGTACGCGAAGAGCGTTCGCATACAGGCGTATTCCTGCGCGAATTGCTGCAGCGCCGGCCGATCCGGCAGCCGGAGGCGGCGGAGTGAGGGCAATCACGGCTCAAGCAACCGGACCACTGCCATGATTCTCATCGGCCAGTACGATTCCTCGTTCGTGCGGCGCATTGGCATTGCGCTGACCCATTACGGTATCGGGTTCGAGCACCGGCCGTGGTCGGTGTTCGGCGATGCCGAGAAGATCGCGCCATACAATCCGTTACTGCGCGTCCCTGTCCTCGTGCTGGATGACGGCGTCGTGCTGACCGATTGCAACACCATTCTTTTTCATCTGGATTCGATTGCGCCACACGACCGGCTGCTTTCGCCTCTGGACCCGGCCGAACGCACGCTGTGCCTTTCTGTCATGGCTTTTTCCGGCGGCCTGGCGGACAAGGCCGTTTCGTTGTTCTATGAAAAGCGGCTGCATGAGAATCCGTCGGCGCCGTGGATGGAGCGTTGCAACGCGCAGATTGCCGGGACGGCGCAAAGGCTGGAGGTCATGCGGGCCGCAAGGACGGGCCGGTTCTGGTTTGGCGATGCGATGACCCACGCCGATATTGCGGTAGCGGCAAGCTGGCGCCATGCCGTGACCTCGCATTCGGGCATGCTTCCGGACGCCAACCACCCCGCCATCGCCGCCCATAACGCGACGATGGAAGCGTTGCCGGAATTCCTCGCGATCTACCAGGATTTCATCCCGCCGACATGAACGTCGTCAGGATGCGCCAGCAGGCTGTCGAAAAAGGGCTCGCGGTGAGCGCCTGAACAAGATTCACGGCGTTTAGCGGTGAATCGGGAGTTTAGAGCACCGGGCGATTAAACGGAATCGTTTTTTGGGATTCCCTTTGCTTTCGGATTGTGATTCACCGTGTCAGGAGGTGGATCATGGCGAAACCGTTGTCAGTGGACTTGCGCGAACGCATTGTCGGGGATGTTAATAATGGTGTGTCGCGGCGCGGCGCGGCCTCCCGTTTCCGGGTTGCGGCCTCGACGGCGGTGCGTCTGAAGGCGCGGTTCGAATAGACCGGATCTGTTGCGCCTGTCCGCATCGGCCGGCCGCAGGGCAGCGGCTAGCTCGGCGTTCACCGCGACTTCATTGTCGGCCAGGTGGAGGATCCCCCCGACATCACCATGCCGCAACTTTCGGCTGCACTGCTTGGCGAACGCGGCATTGCGGCTGTCCCGCCCAGCCTGTCGAAATTCCTGCGCGGGCATGGCTACAGCTATTAGAAAACGCTGCTGGCGGCGGAATGGGAACGGGCGGACGTCAGGTGCGAGCGCGATGAATGGGTGGAGCGCCGCTTGCCGGCGATAGCGGCGCAACCCGCGCGGCTGGTGTTCATCGATGAAACGTCGGTCAAGGCCAACATGACGCCGCTCGGGAGGCGCGGCACCAAGGGCAAGAGGCTTGTCGCCGACGCGCCCATCGGCAAGTGGAACACCCGGACCTTCATTGCCGGGCTGCGCTGCGACGAACTGGTCGCGCCCTTCGTGGTCGATGGCGCCATCGATGGCAAAACCTTCGATGTCTATGTCGCCACGGAACTGTCCCCGACGCTGCGGCCGGGCGACGTCGTTGTCTGGGACAATCTCAATGTCCACAAGAGTCCGCGAGCCGAAAAGGCAATCAGTGATCGCGGAGCATGGGTGTTGTTCCTGCCGCCAGAGCCGGCCTCACAAATCTGCACAGTTGAGATGAGTGGATTTTCTGCCTGAAC
>CALMYO010000277.1 GCA_937873685.1 uncultured Paracoccaceae bacterium | reverse complement strand
AACGGTTGGGGCTGCCCTTTCCCCCCACCCCCGGCCGAATCGTGTCCTCGGGCTTGCTGAAGGCAAGACCCGGGGGCCGGACCCTCCTCTCAAGGAGGAGGGAAAATCCCCGCGGGCTGGCGGATACCTAAAACGGGGACGTCGTCTTCGACTGATCAGTTTACTTAACACCCGTCCGCGGCAACGCAAGGATGGCACGGCAGATGACGGCATTGTTCATGCGGCGAGGCATGAGCAGGCGCGGCCGCTCACTCGATGGTCGGCTGGATCAGCGTCGCGCCGGCCGGCGCGGCGGAGAGCAGCGTCTTGCCTTCGGTGGAGAACCCTTCCAGCGAGCGCAGGAAGCCGTTGAACTCCGGGCTGCGGCGCAGCGCCTCGCGCCCGGCTTCGATGGTAAGGTCGACATCCCCGGTCGGCAGCACGAGCCGCGTCGCCACCTTGTTCAGTTTCGCCTGCATTGCCTCGTCCAGCTGGTCGAAGCGGATTTCGCCGACGAACAGCTTCAGGTCCTTGCAATCCCAGCCGTTTGTCGTGCCGCGCAGGCGGCGCACTTCGGCAGGCGAAAGCGAGCAGCGATAGGCGACCAGATCCTCGTGCCAGCGCGCGACGCCAGTGCGAAACGCATCGTAGCCGTGCCGGGTGGCGGCAGCGGTCGCGGTGTCGGCAATCGCCATCACGAAGGAAGCGCCGCCGGGGCCGGACAGCTTGCGGCCCCAGTCGCCTTCCAGCTGGCGGCCGGCATTACCCACCAGGAACAGCAGCCGCTTCATGCGCACCGCCTCCTCGGCCGACAGGGGGCCGTATCCTGTCTGCGAGGCGGCGCGCGCGATTGCGAGGCTGGTGACGCCGAAATTGTCGGTCAGGCCGCCGTCAAGCAGCTTGACGTATTTCAGCTTCTCCGGGTCGCGGTAGCTGCGCAAAGCGCGGGCATAGGCGCGCAGCGACGCCGTCGCCTCCGGGTTGAAGGCCGCCGTGGTCATCCAGGCCGGTTCCTCGAAGTCGCAGCGCGGTCCGTAGGCCTCCAGCACCACCGGGGCGAAGATCACCGGCACGGCCGCCGACGCGGCCACCGCCTCGGCGACCGGCAGACTGTCGAGATCGCTGCACAGCGCACGAAACGTCTCGCGGTCGAAGATGAAGGGTGTCTGGTTGTAGATGTCGGAGGCGTTGATCCAGACTGTCAGGCGTGGGTCGCGGCGCATGTCGGCAAAGCGCGCGCGGCCAAAAGGTTTCTGGGCGTGCCAGCGCGTGAAGCCGTCCTGTCCGTTGACGCCGCCGGTGAAGACACGGGCGATGTTGACCGGGTTGAGCGTCGACTTGCGCATGTAGGCTTCGGCGTCGCGGATCAGGAACCTGTCGCGGAAGTCCATGAGCCCCGCCTCGCCCTTCAGCCCGTACCAGGCGGCGGTGACCGAACCGCCTGAAACGCCCGAAACGAAGCGCAGGCTTGAAAGCGCGTTGGCGCCGTTCTCGCCGGGCAAGGTTGTTTGCGAAAGCTCCAGCAGCATGCCGTGCGCGAAGGCAGCCGCGCGCGTGCCGCCGCCGGAAAAGGCGAGGCCCACATAGGTGCCGTCGCCTTCTTCAAGCGGCGCGACGCCGGCGACCGCGTTCGCGGCATTCACCGTATCGGCCGAGAACGCATTCATCGGCTTGTTGACCGTGGCGCAGCCGGCGGCAAGCAGGACAGCCGAGAGGGCTGCCGAGTATTTCGCAATGCAAGCGGCGCGACCCAACGTCGCGAGCGCCATTCCGGGTGAATGCGCAACCAAGGCAATCGACTGAGCGTCACCCCCACCCCTTCCCCCTCCCCTCAAGGGGGAGGGGAAGCGCAAGCGCCGGGCAAGTTTGCGGCCGCAAAATGCCCGGCGTCCTGTCCAACTCGTTGAAATCACGGCGTCTGATTCCCCTCCCCCCTGAGGGGAGGGGTAAGGGGTGGGGGTGCCACGTACAGAAATGCCGTGAGGCGCTTGTCCTGAACACCCCGAAAGCAGCCTACGAGGCGAGGAAAACAACCGGGCAAGGCGGGCGAAAACACTCATACATTCTTTTCCGACGGCAGCGCGGGGCAGGTGACGCGAACCCTAAGGCCGGGAGAAACGTTTTTCAATTCGATCTTCGCCCCGTGGCGCACGGCAATTGCCTTGACCAGCGACAGACCGAGACCGTGGCCGCGCGTATCGCCGGTCGCGCCGGCGCGCACGAAGCGCTCGAAGATGCGGGTTTCCAGTCCGGCCGGCACGCCGGGGCCATCATCCTCCACGTTCACCGCATGCGCGCGCGCGCCCGGCGCGACCGACAGCGTGACCGTTCCGCCAGAAGGGGTGAACTTCACCGCATTGTCGGCAAGGTTTGCGACCATGCGAATGAGCAATTGCCGGTCGCCGAGCACGAGTGCTGCCCCCGGCGCATCGCAGCGCAGGGCAACGCCTTTTTCTTCCGCAACCGCTTCGTACAGCTCGGCCACTTCGGTGGCGATGGCGGAAAGATCGACCGGCGAGAAACCGGCGGCATCGCCGGCCGCGGCCTCAGCGGCGGCGATGTCAAGCAGCGCCTCGAACACCGCCACCGTTTCGCGCATTTCAGCGGCGACCGGCGCAAGCGTTTCCTCCTGCCCGGGATTCTCGCGCCGCAGCCGGTCGATGCGCAGAAGCACCCGGTTCAACGGCGTGCGCATCTCGTGGGCGATCGCATCGGAAAGATCGTGCGCGGCAGCGTTAAGCCGCGTGATGCGCTCGAGCATGGCGTTGACATGGGCAGACAGCGCGCCGAACTCGTCGTCGGCCTCGACAGCGGCGCGCGCCGAAAGGTCGCCCGATTCGACGCGGGCGCAAACCGCATTCACGGCATCGATGCGGCCAAGGATACGCCGTGTCAGCACGTAGCCCGCGCCGAGGCCGGCGACGAGGATCAACGCGCCTGCGCCAAGCGCGCCATAGAAGAGGCGCGCCAGCAGTGCGTCGCGGTCGGTGGTGGCGCGGGCGACGAGGACCGGAAAGCCGCCCGGCAACAGCGCGCCTGCGCCGAGGTAACGCACCGCCCTGCCGCCATCCGGCGCTAAGCGGAAGGTCGCCATCGCGCCGTCCCTCGGCGCTTGCGTGGGGAAGGCATCGATGTTGCCGGCTAGTTTTGCGCCGTCCTTTCCCTGCAGCAGCAGCAACTGGTCCTGCGGTTTCACCGTTTCGGCGCGCCGCTCGATCGCCTCGCGCACGGCGATGATCCGACGCTGGGCGTAGAGATCGGCAAAGCCCGCCAGATCTGCTTCGACCAGCGCTTCCAGTTGCCGGCCGGAATGGCGCGCCGCGATTGCCCATGCGCCGGCCAGGCCGAGACTTGCCAGAACGGTGGCGATCAGCGTGATGGCGGCGGTCAGTCGCCAGGTCTGGGATCTACGGGCGCGGTGAATGTCAGTAGTCCCCCTCATCCGCCTGCCGGCACCTTCTCCCCAAGGGGAGAAGGAACACCCGCGCCATGGCCTTCGCATAAGGAAGGCCATGGCCTGTGACGGCAGCGCTTCGAATCTAACGTCCTTCTCCCCTCAGGGGAGAAGGTCCCGGCAGGGGGGTCCGAAGGACGGGCCGTGGGGGATTTCCGGCGATTTTGCCTGCAGTCTCTCATGCCCCGGCGACCGGCGGTTTCAGCGCAAACATGTAGCCCTCGCCACGGGCGGTATGGATCAATGGCGGTTCGCCGCCGGCTTCAAGCTTGCGGCGCAGCCGGCCGACATGCACATCGACCACATTGGTCTGCGGGTCGAAATGCAGCTTCCACACTTTCTCCAGCAGCATCATGCGCGTCACCACCTCGCCCTCATGGCGGGCAAAGAAGGTGATCAGTTCGAATTCCTTCGGCGACACCGGCACATGGCGCAGGCCGCGATGGACGGTGCGAGCCTTCAGCCGAATCTCCAGATCGGCAAACGCGATGAGATCATTGTCGCTCGTCACCGTCTTGCCACGACGCAAAAGCGCGCGCATGCGGGCGCGCAGCTCGTCTGGATCGAAGGGCTTGGCCAGGTAATCGTCGGCGCCCTTGTCCAGCCCCTCGATGCGATTTGCCGCACGGCCGAGCGCGCTCACCACCAGCACCGGCGCATCGATGCCGGCAAGGCGCAGCCGCGCGATCGCATCCACACCATCGCCGCCCGGCAGCATGCGATCGAGCACCACCAGCGCCGGGCGAAGCCGCACCGCCGCCGCGACGCCATCCTCGAATGTTTCGGCCATCTCGGCCGCAAGGCCGAGTTCCTCGGCCGTGCGGGCGCAGGCGGCGGCGCTTTCGCGGTCGTCCTCGACGATCAGGATGGTTTGCGCTGCGTTCATTGTCCCCTCGGATGTGCTTTCTATCGCGGCCGGCGGCCTGTGCAAATGCATGTCATGAGACCAGACCCGACAGCGGAATGGCAATGTTTTCCCAAGCATAATGCGGACGCCTTGCACCCGCACATGACAAATCGCGTCAGAATCGCGCGTCGCGCGTCCAAGCCGTTGAATGCGCGATGGCAATCCCCGATAATCGCTACGACACATGCCTTGAGCAATGAAGGACATCCGATGAACCGCGCAACCCTGCTTGCCCTTACCGCCGCCGTCGCGTTCTCCTGCCCCGCATTTGCGCAGGAGGATGGCCCGAATGTCGCCGCTTCCGGTCTCGCGCCGAGCGGCACGGCGGTGCGCGCGGCGCATCTCGCCGGCGAACTGGCGGCGCTCGGGCGGCAGCGCGGCGATGCGCTGCTGCTGGTCACCGCCGCCGGCCTTGCCAAATCGGTTGCGGCACGCACGGTCGAACGCGACGGCGAGGTGGAGCCGATCGAAGGACTGGAGACTGTCGCCGACGAAGCAGCGACGGAACCGGACGGCTGGGAAGCGATGCTGGCGGAGGCCGAAAAACTCGCGCCGGGCGACGAGACCATCGAGGGGCTTGCCGAGGATGTGCGCGCCGCCAACACCAAGGGCAAGACCGACGGCCCGGCCTACAACATCGCCACGCTGCCGGCGGGAAAACGCGGCGTCTTCCGCAATGTGCCGTTCGAGGGCAGCCGCTACGCCGAGGTCTATGTGGAGGGAACCGGCCGATCCAACCTCGACCTCTTCATCAAGGACGGCAAGGGACACATCGTCTGCTCCGATACGGACCCGAGCGACATCAACTATTGCGGCTGGACACCGAAATGGACCGGCCCCTTCACCATCATCGTGGAGAATCGCGGCAAGGCGGCCAACAAGTACAAGCTGATGACGAATTGACAACGAAGAGTCTCGCAGCAAGGGCGCAGCCATGTTCGATCTGACAACGCCCGACGGCCGCGTCAACGCTGCAAGGCTCGTCGGCGCGGTTGCTGCATTCATCGCATGGCTGGTGATCGGTGCAGGCGAATCGTTTACCGGCTTTGCGTTTTCGCTGATGCCGGGCGCCGTCGGTGGCGCATGCTTCGTCTTCGGATTTCTTTGGCGGCGCATGGCCAACGAACCAATGCCGGGCTGGTTCCGCGCCGGCGTTGTCGGATTTCTCGGCGTGCTGGCCGCCTATCTGCCGATGTGGGTTGTCGCCGGTGCGCTCGAGTTAACTTACGGCATAGAACCGGGCGGTATCGGCGATTTTGTTTCGGGAACTGCCTCGCTGCTGCTTGTCCTTGTGATGTTCTCGGTGGCGTTCACCTTCACCATCACGTTTCCCATCGGCATCGGCGCTGCATTGTTGCTTTGCCATGCCGTGCGGCGCGCCAACCGCGCCTGAAAGCAGAGCCGCTCCCTACCCTTCGTCGCACGCTGTCCTGTACCAGATTTCGGCCGGGAAATGTGTCCGGTTGGCATCGACGTTCGTTGCGTACCAGAGCTCAAGTCCGAGCGTCGGCGTGAACAGCGCGTCCGGGGCCGGTTCGCCCGATTGCGGGATCGCGACCGTCTTCAGCGCGCCGTGCGCATCCTTGCGAAAGAAGAAGATACGCAGGGACTCGGAGAATGCCGCCTCATCCTGCGGCAGCAGGTAGTTCAGGGAATAGCCGTTCGAGGCGGTGAGGTGAAAGGTCCAGCTGCGGCCGTTTTCTGTATCCGCGACAATCACCAGCAGGTCACTCCAGGCGCGCGGCTCGGGATCGACCGAGAAGCGCAGTTTGCCGACCGGCCGACCATCCTGGCCGTTCACGGCATAGACCGCATGTTCCGAAACGCATGCGCCACCGGTGACTTGCGCCAACGACCCGCGGGGCGCTGTCCCGGCGGTGCTCGCAAGCAGCAGGACCACCCCGAGCAAGCTCGCGATCACTGCGCCGGCTCCACGTCGATCTCCAACTGGATGATCGCGCCGCGACTTTCTTCCGAAGGTTCATCCTCCAGCAGTTCGGCGCCGCGCGTCGCCGCACCGAAACCGGCCTCGCGCAGCAGGCCCTTGAAGCTCAGGCCGCCACCAGGCTTCGGCACCTCGCGGGTCTGCGGCACCGCCTTCTGGGCAAGGAAGGAGAGATCCTCCACCGCCGTCAGCGGCTTGGCCGGGGTGAGAATCACCACCACCCTTTCACGCCCGAAGGAGGAATCGTTCAGCCGCACCAGCCCCTTTGGCAGCGTGTCGCCGGGCTGCGCCCGGCCGGCCCAGATGTGCTGGATCGAATAATCCGCGCCGACATAGAGCACGTTGATGTCGACAGGCACGTCCATGCGGTTCTGGGCGCGCAGATGCACCTCGTCGCCCGGCACCAACACCGGCACGCTGGCGGGATCGAGGGAGGCAAGCTCCGGCTTCGCCTTGTTGCGGGTGCGAAGCTCCACCGCGACATCGAGCGTGGAACCGCCGGATGCGCCGCCAAGTTTCAGCAGGTTCACGGCGCGCGAGATGCGCTTGAGATTGTCGGCCATCGCTTCGGCCACCGCCCCGGCATCCTTGCCGTCGAAGGTGATCGACGGCGACTTGCCCGGGCCTTCGAGGACGATATCACCCGTGGGCGGCAGGAAGAAGAGGTGGCGGGCGAGCGTTTCATCGCCCGCCACCGCGGCCTGCCGGGGCGACAGTACCGAAAGCCTGAGATCGGCCGGCTTGCCAGCCTCGACGAATTCCACGCGCAAGCCGTCGTCCGCATGTTCCGGCATCAGCGCGATTGCAGCGCGCGCCAGTTCGGCCGCAGCGGGATCGGCCTCGGCAAATTCCGGCATGGCGACGGTCAGGCCGAACTCGAAATCGTTGGCGATACGCCGCGCATAGGCGCCTTGCGGGATCGCATCCGCCGCAAGCGCCGGCTTGCCATCGCGCTCCACCGGCATCGCCGTGCTCGACAGCGTGTCGGCGGCGCTGACCGAAACATAGCCGATCGCGTCCGACAACATTGCCGCGGGGCCCGGCAGCAGCGCCAGCACCTCGCCCTCGGCAAGGCGATGCAGGCTGCCGGCCGGCAAGGTCAGCGCGTCGCCCGAAACCGTCACCGGCCACTGGCGGATGACCTCAGCCTCGCCGAGACCGAAGACCGGGCGATCGAGATCGCCTTCGAACAGCGGCGTCGGGTTGGTCATGTAGCCCACCGCGTAGCGGCGCAGCACGTCCTGCGCCAATTGGCGATAGGTGAGGCCGGGACTTGCCGCCAACGCCTCGAAGATCGTCCAGGTGAACAGCCCGTGCGACTTGCGGCCCTTCTTGCCCGAGGGCAGGCGCATCTCCGGCGTCACCTCGGTGGTCTGGGCGGCGAAGAAGGCGACAAGCGAACCCGCGCCCTCCCTCGCGGCAACCGCATCGACCGGCGCCTGGCGGGCGGGGCGGCGCGCGGGTTGTGCTTCGGATTCAGCCTGCGCCAAGGCCGCGTCGGGAATGCCGAGCGCCGCGCCGTCGAGCTTGCGCATGCGCACTTCCGCGTCACCGGTCGGCGCGCCGCGCGTCACCGTGCCGGAATGGCAGGAATCGAACACCGCCCAGACATCGGCCCCCTTCTCGCGCAGACTGTCGATCAGCGCGCCGATCTCGTCATCGACCAGGCCGTTCTTCACATGGCCGACCGCATCGTCCCACGGACCGATATCCATCGGCAGGAAAAGCTCGTCGAGCCCGTCAAGTTCGCTTTGCGGGTCGGCGGCAGGGGCCTGTGTCCCGTGCCGGGAAAAATGCAGTTAAATGAAACCCCCTTGTCCCCCCTCACCCGCCATGGCCGCAAAGGCGGCGCGGATGTTGGCGAGGGTCGGTTCGGCCGCGCCTTCGAGCCCGTCGGCGAGCACGACGATATCATCGGGCTGGAACGCCACCGCCGGGTTGGAGGCAAGAAAACCGCGCACAAGCTCCATGTCGTTGCGCGGCCCCTGCAACCAGGATTCCTTTGCGATTGACGGGTAATCGGAGACGCCGACGAGAATTGCGAAGTTGCGCCTCGTCTCGGCTTGCACTGGCGCAAGCAGGAGCGTCGAAGCAATCAACAGCGCGCCAAGCACATGAAACAGGCGTCTTGCGAACATCGTCTTCAACCTCCCAATCCATTGAAAGCACCGCGAGACGCTGCGGCTCAGAACGCCACCGGCGGCGATGCGGTGACGTTGCCAGACAGGCCGTCTGCGTTTTCATAACACGAAACAGCGATGTACTGCGCGTCGTCACCCTCCCGCATGACGAGCAGCGTCATGGATGGCCGTCCGAAGTCGCGCCACAGTGCCTCGAACGCTGCCGGATCGGCCATTGGACGCCCGGCGGCGGCAAGGATGCGATCGCCTTCCAGCAGGCCGGCCCGGTCAGCTGCGCCTTGCGGCGTCACCTCGGAGACGGTCAGTCCCGCGCCCGGCCGGAACCGCGCGCCGAAATCCAGCCGTTGCGGCATTCCCCTTGTGGCGACCTCGATCCGTGGGGCCGCGACGGCTTGCGCGGGATCGAGTTCGAGCACGGTGGAGATCAGTGTTGCGCCGTTGCGCAACAGGCTGACCGACACCCGTTCGCCAGGCTTCGACCACAGCAGCGTCTTGCCAAGATCGGCTGGTTCGGCCAGCGGTGTCGCGCCGCAGGATACCAGGATGTCGCCAACGGCAATGCCCGATCGCGCGGCAGCGCCACCTGCCTTGACAGTCGCGACCGCCAAACCCGCAGCGGTGCGATCGAGGCCGAGCCCTTCGGCAAGCGTCGGGTCGAGTTGCTGGACGGTGAGGCCAGCCTCGCCGCGCAGCACGCCGCCTGTCTCGATCAGCTCTGCGGCGATGCGGGTGAGGACGGAAACAGGGATGGCGAAGGCGATGCCGGCAAAGCCGAAGGAACCGTCGGCGATCGCCGCATTCATGCCGACGAGCCTGCCCGTTTCGTCAACCAGGGCGCCGCCGGAACTTCCGCGATTGACGGCGGCGTCGTGCTGGACATAACGTAGCGCGTCTTCGGCGCGATAGCGGCGGCCGGTCGCCGAGACGATGCCGCGTGTCACCGAGGCGGCGTAGCCGAGCGGATCGCCGATCGCCAGCACCACATCGCCGGTTTCCGCGCGGTCCTCGGCGGAAAGAAACAAATGCGGGGCGTTGCCGCGGTTTTCGACATGCAGGACGGCGATATCGCTCACCGTGTCGGCGCCGACGAGACGCGCCGGCGCCTGCCCGCCTTCGGGCAACCGCACCGCGATGGTCGACGCTCCTTCCAGGACGTGGGCGCAGGTGAGCAGATGGCCCTCCGCGTCGATGAAGAAGCCTGAACCGGTCGCGCGCAGCCCGTCAGCGCGAGCGCGCATGGCAAGGCGCCCCGGCGCATCGGTCAGCACGCCGACGGCGCTGCGCAGCGCAAAAGCGGCAGCATTCGTCTTGCCGGTCAGTTCGACTGCGGCGACCGGGCGCCCGACAAGCGCTTGCGCCTGCGGCCTTGCCACGACCGGCATGGCCTCGGCCGGGCGCACGGCGGCCATCGCGGCAGCGCCTGTCAGCCCCGCCGCCAGCAATTGGCGTCTGTGCAACATGGTGTCTCCGGCGCGGTGCGAACTGAACCAGGCGCGCCGCGGTTCGGTGCGGCGGAGGCTGGCTTTTTCGCCGGCCTCCGCCTGCCCGGTCAGTTGGTGAGGATGTAGTAGGTGTTGCGGATGCGGCCCTGGTTCTTCACCGCGATGATGAAGGGACCGGTCCAGGCCGGCGTCCAGCTGCAATACAGCTTGTCGGCAAACGAGGTGTCGACGCAGATGGCGTTGCCGTTCTCGTCGGCGATCACCAGGTCGAGGTCGGTGTCGCCGTCGCCGATGATCGCCACCTCGGCCAGTTCGCCGCCGCGGAAATTCTCGCGGAAGATGTCGGCGCGGCCGACCAGCAGGCCGGAGCGCATCTTGCCCGGGCCGCGCACGCGACCGCGCGGCTGGGCGGCTTCGACGTCCTTCACCAGTTCGGTCAGCGTATCGTTGCCGGCAGCAAGTTCGGTCGCCGATTTCAGCATCTCGGCCAGCGCCGGCGGGTTTTCGGCCCCTTCGCCTTCCTCGGTGGTGTCGGCGCCGTCCTCGACCTTGGTCTCCTTCTCGCGCTCGATGTCGTTCGTCGGCGTGGTGGCGACAATCTTCGCGGCGGCGATCACCGCGAGCGCATCCTTGTTTTCAACGCCGTAGGCATAGAGATCGTAGGCCATGGCGAGTTCGGCGACCGGCCCCTTGGGCCCGGCGGCCGCAGCCTTGTTCTCGCCGGACTTGTCCTGCGCCAGCGCAAACGGAGAGGCGAGGGTCGCGGCCATAAGGGCGGTGGCGGCAAAAAGGGCGGTCGAAACGCGCATGCGTATTCTCCTTGTCAGCGCGCATGCCGCAGCCGGAACGGGCGCGCCATGCAAATCGGGGCAACCGGCTTCTGGCGACAATTGTTGCCGATCACGACCGGTTTGAAAAGCCGCGCGCCGATGAAATTGCTTGTTAGAATTGGCAAATACAGCGATGCGCGGCGCGCTCAGCCGTCCCAGAACTGGTCGAGCCACAGATTGACGCGAAAGAAACCGGCGGTCTCGACGGCGTAGATGCGCCGCGTGCCCTCCTGTTTCACGCTGACCAGCCCTGCATCGAGCAGCGCCTTCAGATGCTGCGAAACCGCCGGCCTCGAGACGGGAAGCTGCGCCGCAATGTCGTTCACCGTCTGCGGCGCACGGCGCAACTCCTCCAGGATGAAGCGGCGGTTGGGATCGGCGATCGCCGCGAATGCATCGGTGGTGGTCATGCGCCTGTCCCCCTGATCGTCGTGCGATCCTATCCGATTCGCCTCATTTGTCCTCCACCCGCGGGTCGAGCCGGATGGCTTCGGGCGTGAGCGCGCGGTTGGTGGCGATGACGCGGAACTCCTCGCGCTCTTCCACCGGCACCGGATTGCGGCGGTAGGTGCGGTAGATCGCATAGGCGGCGATCAGGGCATGGGCGAATGCGGTAACCGCAAACAGCGCCACCGGGCCGGAGAACTCCATCACCGCCGAACCCGCCATCGGCCCGGCCACGGTGCCGAGGCCGTAGAGCAGCAGCAGCCCGCCCGATACCTCAATGAAGGCGCCCGGCGTCGCATGGTCGTTGGCATGCGCCACCGCAATCGAATAGAGCGAGAAGGCAAAGGCGCCATACACGCCGGCCGTGGCGATGATCGCGGTTTCGCCGGCCGGCCGCCAGAACAACAGGGCGATGCCGACGACCATGCCAAGCACCGAGACGCCCGCCAGCACATAGCGGCGGTCCATGCGGTCCGACAGGCGACCGAGCGGCATCTGCAGCACGGCGCCAGCGACCACGGTGACGCTCATCATGATGGCGACGGCACTGGTGGAAACGCCGGTCGCCACGCCATAGACCGGCCCGAGCGCGCCCCAGGCGCCGTTGGCGACGCCAATCAGGAAACAGGCGACGAAGGCGACCGGCGACACCGCAAACAGCTTGCGCAGGTTTAGCCGCACCTGGTTCAGCGGCTTCGGGCTTGCTGCGGTCGAGACCGCCGTCGGCAGCAGGGCGAGGCAATAGAAGATGCCGGCCAGCATGAACAGGTTGGCGCCGGCCACATCGCCCCAGACGACAGCGAGTTGGCCCGCCGTCAGCGAGCCGAGCGACACCAGCATGTAGAGCCCGAACACCGTGCCGCGCGATTCGTTGCTGGATTGCTCGTTCAGCCAGCTTTCGATGATCATGAACGCGCCGGCGATGAAGAACCCGGTGAAGGCGCGAAGCGCAATCCACACCCAAGCGTCGATCACCATGCCGGTCAGCAGCGCAATCACCGCCAGCAGCGAACAGAAGGCGCCGAGCGCGCGCACATGTCCGACGCGCATGATCAGCAGCGGCGCGTAAATGCAGCCGAGCACGAAGCCGGTCGCCCAGGCCGCGCCGAGCAGGCCGAGCGCGGTGGTGGCGAACCCTTCCGCCTGGCCGCGCAACGGCAGCAGCAGCCCGTGCAGCCCGTTGGCGGCGAGCAGGAAGGCGGTTCCGCGCAACAGCGCAAACACGGGAAGTATGGAGCGGAACATGATTCGAAGTTAACGGCATGGCAGCGCCGGTGGCAACCGGGCAGGTGAAAGGATTGTGTCGATGTCCCTACCGGAACCGCGAGCCTCAGTTCACCGTTATGGGAATCTCCGCAAGAACCTTCGACCAGTCGCCATTCCAGTAACGCAGAACGAATGACCCGGTCGTCGCGGGCGCCTTGATGGTGACGGTGCGCGCTGCCGTATCGCCGTTGCTCAGGCGCGCCACGGCAAGCACATCGCCCTTTCCCGCTTTCGCCGTCGGATCGAAGATCTGGACGGAATCGCGAATCGCGCCTGGCCCCGCCCAGGCAACGACGAAGGTGGTTCCCGCTTCGACCGAGGATGGCGACGTCAGCGAAACTTCCATCGGCTCGACGGTGATCGGCCGCGTCGCCAGCGCCCTGCCGCCATCGCCGCTCCAGTAGCGCAGTTCGTAGTCGCCTGGCGTTGCCGGGGCTATGATGTCGACCGTTTTCCGGTCCATGTCGCCGTTGAGAATACGTATCGCGTAAAGGATATCGCCCTTTCCGCCTTTCGCGGCGGGATCATGCAACTGGATGCTGTCGCGTATCGCCCCCGGCCCTTGCCACACCACCTTGAATGTATGCGCCATCAGCGCCGTATCCGGCGCGTCGAGGCCGACTTCGAGAGCAACGACCTCGATCTGCGTTTCCGCCAGCACGGTGCGATTGTCGCCATTGTAGTATTGCAGTGTGTATCTGCCCGCAGTGACCGGCGCGACAAGCGCCACGGTTCGCCCGTCAACATCGTCGTTGATCAGGCGCTTGCCGCCAACAATCCTGCCGCGTCCGCCATCGGCAGCCGGGTCGAAGATGTCGACACGATCACGACGCCCGCCCGGCCCGGTCCATGAAACCCTGAAAGTCTGGCCGATACCGACCGAACCGGGGGCCAACAATCCGGTTTCGGCCGGCAGCACCTCGATTTCGCGCGACGCCAAGACGGCGCGCCCCTCGCCGCTCCAGTAACGAAGCTGGTAGAAGCCCGGCTCGGCCGGGGCAACCACACGCACTGTTCGGCTTTCCATGTCGCCATTGACGATGCGCTGGTCGCGCAACAGCTTGCCGCGACCGCCATCGGCCTGTGTATCGAACAACTGAACCGTATCGCGCCGCTCGCCGGGGCCCTTCCAGATCACAACGAATTCGCGTCCGATATCGACGGTCGCCGGGCCGTCGAGTGAAACCGCCGCCTCAACCACCTCAATGGCGCGGGTGGCGATGACATGGCGCGACTTGTCGTAGAGGTAGCGCAATTCGTATTGGCCGGGGCGCACCGGCGCGCTCAGTTCGACCGTTTTGCCATCGAAATCGCCGTTGATCAGCCGCTGGCCCGAAACGCCGCGATCGCGCCCGTCAGGCATCGGCCGTTCGATATCCATGAGATAAACAAAATCGTGCTGCCCGCCCGGTCCGGTCCAGCCGACACGGAAGCGTTTGCCGATTTCGACCTGCGCCGGCGCATCGAGCCCGGCTTCCGGCAATTGCGGCGGCTGTTCCGGCGCCGATTCGGGCTGTGGCGCGGCGGCTTGCGCCACCTCCTCAACCGCCTGGGTCAGCGCCGCGTCGAGCGCCGCCTCATCGCCCGCCGGAATGTAAAGCCCGCCAGTGTTCTCGGCGATGCAAGCCACCTTGCGGCCCTCATCGGCCGACAGTCCGAAACCAACCACATGGGCAGTGAAATCGACGCCCGACGCCTCAAGCGCGCTTGCGACCGCACAAGGATCGGCGTTGCAGGTCTCAAGCCCGTCGGTGATCAGGATCACCGTCGCCTTGTTTTCAGTGGAACGCAGCGCGCCAGCCGCCTGCTGCAGCGCCATGGAGAGGGGCGTCTTGCCTTTCGGGGATATCCCGTCGGCAACCTTCGCCAGTGCGCCAGCATCCGCCTCGCCCGGTTCGAGGATCAGCTCGATGTCGTCGCACCTGCCCTTCTGCCGGTGTCCATAACTCATGAAACCGGGACGCATGTCGCCTGCCGGACCGGCAAGCACGCCTGAAAGCACATCGCGTGCAATCGATATCTTGGCCTTGCCGTCGATCTGGCCCCACATCGATCCCGAACCGTCGAGCACGATAATCGCACGGTTGTTGTTCGCTTGGGCGTCTGCTTGTTTCGCCTCCAGGCAGTACAGTGCCGCACATGCGAGCATGGCCAGCAAGAATTTTTGTATCCTTGCAAAATGAACGGATTGGCGAATGACCCAACGGAAGTCAATCATCGGAGTTCCCCCTGTCCTTTCACCGCAAGTTAACCTTGGACGGAAAGGCGACGCAACCCGCAATTCAGCAGGCTTCCTATAAGCCGGAGACGCCGTCCCAGATCAGCTTCACCGCCGTGACCGCCATCAGCGCATACATGAACGGATAGAAAATTTCGCCGCGCATGCGCCGCACGAGGAAGGCGCCCGCAAGCGTCGCCACCGGAGCGATCGGCGCCAGCACGGCCGAGGTGACGAGATTGGTGGAATCGAACTGGCCGAGCGCGAAGTAGGGGATCAGCTTCACCGCGTTGACAACCGAAAAGAAGATCACCGACGTGCCGGTATAGATTTTCGGATCCTGGCGCAGCGGCAGCGTATAGGCCTGGTAGGGCGGGCCGCCGGCATGGCTGACGAAACTGGTGAACCCGGTCACCATGCCCCAGAAGCGTCCGTGCCACGGGCGGTGCGGCATCGGCGGCGCAGGCGCGGCAAACAGCGTCCACACGTAACGCAGCGCAAATCCCATCGCCACGACGCCGACGATCAGCCGCACTTCCGGTACGGTGACCCAGGAGGCGGTGAACCAGCCGATCGCAATCCCGACGAGGCCCGCCGGCAGCATGATGACGAGCGATTCCCGGTCGTAATTGCCGCGCCAGGCCCACAGGCTGACAATGTCCATCACGATCAGGATCGGCAGCATGATCGCCGCCGCCTGCACCGGCGAGATGACCAGCGCCATCAGCGGCACGCCAAGCAGCGCCATTGCGCCGCCGAGCCCACCTTTCGACAAGCCGACCAGACAGACAGCCGGAATGGCGACGGCGTAGAACCAGGGATCGGTGATGACGGACATGGGAAGGGCAGCCCAGAGCGTTGTTCGAACAAATTGGAGCAGTTTGGTGGCAGGGATTTTTCGTTTCGGCAAGGAGAACACCGCAGCGCGATACGAGTATCGTGCGAGGATTTCGACGCTGCCGAAGCGGAAAAGACCGCCAAGCCGGGTTAGCCAAGGCATTATTTTCGTTTACAAACTGCAATCGTCTGGACTTGGTCTCTTGCGCCCTGGACATCGTCGCGAAACGCTAACGGTGCTCGCACCGCGTCGCGTTCCGCTCCTCGCCAGGACGCAAGATTCCGGCGTCCAAACGATTCAATTTGATCGAACAACGCTCCAGCGGAACGCGGGCGCCATAGCGCGTTCGCGCCGGCTTGGCGAGGGCGGACGTCGCCTTTGCAACGTCATGCACAACGGGACTGTCGCGCTTGACCCCGCCTGCCGCCTTGCCTAACCCGCACGACGATAGCGAGGCAATTTCGGGGGCGGCGACAATGAACATCCTGCTGATCGGCTCGGGCGGGCGCGAGCACGCGCTGGCGTGGAAAATGGCGCAATCCCCGCTGGTCGGGGCGCTGTGGTGCGCGCCCGGCAATCCCGGCATCGCCCGGGTGGCGCGACTGGCCACGCTTGACGTAAACGTTCACGATGCCGTGGTGGCTTTCTGCCGCACGAATTCCATCGATCTTGTGGTGGTCGGGCCGGAAGCGCCGCTGGTCGCCGGCATGGCGGATACGCTGCGTGCCGCAGGGATCGCGGTCTTTGGTCCTTCGGCCGCGGCGGCGCGGCTGGAAGGGTCCAAGGGTTTTACCAAGGAACTGTGCGCGCGCATGGGCATCCCGACCGCCGGCTTCGCCCGTTTCAACAATGCGCCGAAGGCGAAGGCGCATGTGCGGGAGAAAGGCGCACCGATCGTGGTCAAGGCCGACGGGCTTGCCGCCGGCAAGGGCGTGACCGTGGCGATGACCATCGCGGAAGCCTGCGCGGCGATCGACGATTGCTTCGAGGGGGCTTTTGGCGATGCGGGCGCGGAGGTCGTGATCGAGGATTTCCTGCAAGGCGAGGAGGCAAGCTTCTTTTGCCTGTGCGACGGGCAGACCGCCCTGCCCTTCGGCACGGCGCAGGATCACAAGCGCGTCGGCGATGGCGACACCGGTCCGAACACCGGCGGCATGGGCGCCTATTCGCCCGCCCCGGCGCTGACTGGCGCGCTGGTGGAGGATGTGATGGCGACGATCATCCGCCCGACGCTGGAAGGCATGGCTGCGGCCGGCTGCCCGTTCTCGGGCGTGCTCTACGCCGGGCTGATGCTCACCGCCGACGGGCCGCAACTGATCGAATACAACGTGCGCTTCGGTGACCCCGAATGCCAGGTGCTGATGCGTCGGCTGAAGGGCGACCTCGTGCCGCTGCTGCTTGCATCGGCCACCGGCGGGCTTTCAGGCATGCATGCCGAATGGACCGACGAGGCAGCGCTGACGGTGGTGCTGGCGGCGAAGGGCTATCCCGGAACGCCGGCGAAAGGTGGGGAAATCCGCGGCATCGAACACGCGAATGCCTTGCCCGGCGTCACCGTGTTCCAGGCCGGCACGGCGCTGGCCGGGGGCGCTACGGAGTCGGGCGGCGCGCCGCGCCTTGTCGCCAATGGCGGACGGGTGCTGAACGTCACCGCGACCGGCGCGACGATCGCAGAAGCACAGGCGCGCGCCTATGCGGGCGTCGACGCCATAGACTTTGCCGACGGGTTCTGCCGCCGCGACATTGGCTGGCGGGCGGTTTGAGGGGGTGAGGGACTGTCGCCAAGCGGTCGGACCCTGCCGACGCCGTCAATCCGCGCCTTGTGCCCGGGATGACGGCCGAGAGGTCGAGGACCGGAATTCTACTGCCGCGCCGGATCAATGCGCGAGACTTTCCACTACTTGCGCCAACCCTTTCCGACCATTGTTCACCGCGTCCGCCTCGGCGGTGAACGCATGCACGCCCTTCGCCGGGTGCAGCACAAGGCCCGGCAGGATTTCCGGCTGCTTGCGGCTCTGCTTGGCGCCGGTGAGCAGGATGCGGATGGCCGGCGCCTGCGGATGGGGATGCACCGGTCGGATGGCAAGCGCACCGAACCGGCCTGCGCACGCGGCAAGCAGCGCCTGCAACGAGCGCGGCCGGGCGATGACCGCGACCAGCCCGCCGGGTTTCAGGATGGCGCAGGCGGTCTTCAGCCAGCGCGCGAGCAGCGCCTCGTCCATCACATGCGCGCCGGCTTTCAGCGCATCGGGCGTGGCGCGGTCGCGCGCATCGTTGAACGGCGGGTTGAGGATAACGGCGTCAAAGGCATCACGCGCCAGTCCCGCCGCCTCGCGGGCGCGGCCGTCAAGCCCGACATCGGCGCAGACCAGCGTCGCGCGCGCCGCGATTTCTGCATTCTCGGGCCGCGCCAGCGTCAGCCGCGCCGCCTCCAGCATGGGTTCCGCGTTCTCGAACAGCGTCGCCTGTGCCTGTTCGCACCGCGACAGCACGGCGAGGCCGGCCGCGCCGGCGCCGGCGCCAAGATCGGCGACATGGCCGACAAACCCGTCGGGCACGCAGGCGGCAAGCAGCATCGCGTCGACGCCGGAGCGATGGCCCCGCCCCTTCGGCTGCACCAGCATGAAGCGGCCACGGTGAAACGCGTCGAGCGAATGGCCGTCGGGCGGTTCCGGCGCGCTCACCCGCGCAACTCGCGCCCGAGATCGGCGTCGGTCAGGATGCGCCGCGCTTCCTCCAGCCGGTCGCGCGGCACCAGCAACCGGCGCGGAATGACACCGAGCGACCCTTCCACGATGCTCATGTTCTGGTCGGCCACCAGCACGGCGATGTCGGCATCGCCCAGCAGCGACTGTGCAAAGGACAGCAGCACGGGATCGTTGGTGCGCAGAAGCTCTTCCATGGCAGCGATGTGCCAAGCGGCGGGCGGCATTGCAAGCGCGAGCGCATGGCCGCCGCGCCATTTCGCGCACTTGCCCTTCGCGCGCGTGGTTTCTAAAGTCTTCACAAAACAGGCATTGGGAGTGTGTGGCGTGGGCGTTGTCGTTTCGCTGGAAGAAAGCAAGCGGGCAGCCGGAATCCAGCGGCTGATCGACCTTGCGCGGCCGGACATGGAGCGGGTCAACGAATTGATCCTGTCGAAGGCCGGCTCGGATGTCGAGATGATCCCGGAGGTGGCGAACCACCTGATCTCGTCGGGCGGAAAGCGCCTGCGGCCGATGATCACGCTCGCCGCTGCGCAGATGTTCGGCTATGCCGGTGACGGCCATGTGAAGCTCGCAACGTCCGTGGAGTTCATGCACACCGCGACGCTGCTGCATGACGACGTGGTGGACGAGAGCGATCTGCGGCGCGGCAAATCGACCGCGCGCACCATCTGGGGCAACCAGGCGAGCGTGCTGGTCGGCGACTTCCTGCTCGGCCAGGCTTTCCGCATGATGGTGGATGTCGGTTCGCTCGACGCGCTCGACGTGCTGTCGACGGCGGCTTCCGTCATCGCCGAGGGCGAGGTGATGCAGCTTTCCGCCGCCAAGAACCTGGAGACCACCGAGGACGAGTACCTCGCCGTGATCAAGGCGAAGACCGCGGCGCTGTTTTCGGCCGCCGCCGAGGTCGGGCCGATCATCGCCGGCGCGAGCCGGTCCGAACGGGCGGCTTTGCGCAGCTACGGCCTCAATCTCGGCCTGTCGTTCCAACTGGTCGACGATGCGCTGGACTATGGCGGCAACGCATCCGAACTCGGCAAGAACACCGGCGACGACTTTCGCGAGGGCAAGATCACGCTGCCGGTGATCCTCGCCTTCCGGCGCGGCACCGACGCTGAACGCACCTTCTGGCGCGAGGCGCTGGAGGACGGGGCGGCCGGGGCGACCGAATTCAACCATGCGCACGCGTTGATGCGCCGCTACGGCGCGCTCTCCGACACAATCGCGCGCGCGCGCCATTTCGGCGAGATCGCCCGCGACGCGCTCGCCCCGCTGAAGGCGACGCCGCAGAAAGAGGCGCTGCTGGATGTGGTGGAGTTCTGCGTCAGCCGGGCGTATTGAGGGGGACAAGTCCTGCGACCTGCGTCTTCGCAAGCACAAACAAATGCACTTGCCGCAGTTCGTTCCCTTCCCATCCCCCCCGAAAAAAGCCATTGTTGGCGCTCACAGTCGCTGCTTCGTCGCCAACCGGAATCGATACATGCCGTTTGCCCGGATTTTCCTTGCGCTTGCCGCCTCCGTTTCCCTGCTTGCCGCCATGCCCGCCCGCGCCGAGGCACCGGCGAAACCTGAGGCATTGTCGCTTTCGGGAGCCTATCTCGCCGCCGAGGTGGCGTCGTCCGACAACGATCTCGATGCGGCGATCTCCTATTTCCGCCAGGCGCTGGGTTTCGATGCGGACAATCCCGCCCTGCAGCAGGATTTGATGATCGCGCTGATCACCAACGGCCAGTTCGCGGAGGCGCTGCCGCTTGCCGAAAAGCTGAAGGCGGTCGCCGATATCGAGCGGGTCAGCCGGGTGGCGCTCGGCATCGAGGCGATCCGCAACAAGGAATACGGCGCTGCCGAAACCTGGCTCAAGCTTGCCATCGAGGGCGACCTTGAACGGCTGATGACCACGGTGATGACCGCCTGGGCGAAGCTCGGCCAGGGCAAGGCCGACGAGGCGCTGGCGCTGATAGACAAGGCGGAGGGGCCGGACTGGTATGGCCTGTTCGTTGCCTATCACGGCGGGCTGATCGCCGATGCCGCCGGCAAGCGCGACGAGGCGGCGCGCCGCCTTTCCGATGCGGTGACCGATGCCGCAGGCGGCGGGGCGTCGCCGGCAACCTATGTGCGCGCGGTCGCTGCCCTTGCCTCGCATTACATGCGCAACGGCAACAAGTCGCTGGCGCTCGGTGCGATCGAAAAGGGATACGCGGTCGCGCCGCAAAATCCGGCGCTCAACCAGCTGCGCGCGGCAATCGAGGCTGCCAAGCCGACCCCGCCGGCCGTGGCGACGCCACAGCAGGGCGCAGGCGAGATTCTCTACAATCTCGGCTCGGCGATCAATCGCGACGGCGCGGAGTCCTTCGCCATGCTCTACCTGCAGATGGGGCTGGTGCTGAAACCCGACGACGACGGCATGCTGTATGAACTCGCCGGCATCGCCGAACGCCTGGAGCAGCCGCAAAAGGCGATCGCGCTTTACCAGCGCATCGGGGTCGGTTCGCCCTTTCACCGCAACGCCGCGATCCAGGCCGGGCTGAACCTGTCCGATCTCGACCAGAATGCCGAAGCCGAACTGGTGCTGGCGAAACTGGTGGACGAAGACCCGACGGATCTGCGCGGCTATCTCGCCTATGGCGGCGTTCTGGCGGTGCAGGAAAAATACAAGGAAGCTTCCGTCCTCTACGAACGGGCGGCGCTGCAGGCGCGCACCGACACCGAATTCGCCAAATGGCCGCTCTACTACCGCCTCGGCATTGCCTACGAACGCCAGAAGAACTGGGACAATGCGGAGCCGAATTTCAAGAAGGCGCTCGAGCTTTCGCCAGACCAGGCCGATGTGCTGAACTATCTCGGCTATTCATGGATCGACATGGGGATCCATCTGGAAGAAGGGCTGGAGCTGATCCGCAAGGCGGTGGCGTCGCGTCCGCGCGACGGCTACATCGTCGATTCGCTCGGCTGGGCATACTACAAGCTTGGCAGGTTCGAGGAGGCGGTTGCCGAGCTTGAGAAGGCGGTCTCGCTGATGCCGCGCGATCCCACCATCAACGACCATCTCGGCGACGCCTACTGGCGCGTTGGCCGCACGCTGGAGGCCCGCTACCAGTGGAGCCAGGTGCTCGACATGAAGCTCGACAAGGCCGAGGTGACGGAAGCGGACGTGCGCGCCAAGCTGGAAAAGGGTCTGCCCGAGCCGGAGAAACCGGCGGTCGCCAAGGACAATGCAACCCCGTCGGGCAGCGATGCGGCGCCCAAGGTTGCGCCGGACAGCGGCGATGCGCCGTCGCAGTCGGCAACGCCCGGGAAGGGCTGATCTTTCCGCCCCGATCCTTCCGGCCGATCCCGCGACAATGGACGTGACCGACACGCTGACTGCGCGCGCGAAGATCAATCTGGCGCTGCATGTCACCGGGCGTCGCGCCGACGGCTACCATCTCCTCGACACGCTGGTCGCCTTCGCCGAAACCGGCGACCGGTTGGAGATTTCGGCGGCGCAAACCGACGAATTTTTCACTGAAGGAAGCTTCGGCGACGGCCTTCCGGCCGACCAGTCCAACCTCGTCATCCGCGCCCGCGACACCTTCCGCGGGGCGCTTTCGGCCAGGGGTCTTGCCACGGTGCCGGTGGCGATCCGGCTCGACAAGCGCCTGCCGGTCGCCTCGGGTATCGGCGGTGGCTCGGCAGACGCAGCGGCGGTTCTCGATGGTTTGAACCGGCTGCATGGCGCACCGCTTTCGTGGCGCGAGCTTGCTGCATGCGGCCTTGCGCTTGGGGCGGACGTGCCGATGTGCCTTGCGGGAACGCCGTTGATCGCCCGCGGCATCGGCGAGGCGCTGCAGCCGCTCGAGCACTTCCCAAGCCTTTTCGCCGTGCTGACCACGCCTGCGGTGGCGGTTTCGACACCCACCGTGTTCGCCCGGCTGGCGCATCGCGACAATGCGCCCCTGCCGCCCCTGCCCGAACAGCTGACGGCGGCGGCGCTGGTCGACTGGCTCGGCGAAACCCGCAACGACCTGCAGGCTGCGGCGCTGGAAAACGCGCCGCAAATCGGCGAGGCGGTGGCCGGGCTGAAGGGTCAGGAGGCGCTGTTTGCGCGCATGTCCGGCTCCGGCCCGACCTGCTTCGGGCTGTTCGCCACGGCTGAAGCAGCTGAAAACGCAGCGCATGCGATCGCCGAGGCCAATCCGCGCTGGTTTGTCGCCGCAACGGCGATTGCCGGCGCGCCGGCTGTGGCGTTAGGATGACACATCGTTCCCGCTTTCAAGGCCAGCCCGCACGATGAGCCGCATCGACGAAACCCGTCCGTTCATTCCCGTCGGCATTGCTGTGCTGACCGTATCGGACACGCGAACGCTTGACGATGACCGCTCGGGCGACACGCTTGTCGACCGGCTGACGAAGGCCGGCCACCGTCTTGCCGATCGCGCAATCGTCACCGACGACAGGGCCAGGATCGCCGAGACAGTGACCGCATGGTCGAAGCGCGACGACATCGACGTCATCATCACCACCGGTGGCACCGGCTTCACCGGCCGCGATGTTACGCCGGAAGCGCTGGAACCGCTGTTCGAGAAGCGGATGGACGGGTTTTCCGCCGTGTTCCACCGCATCTCGTTCGAGAAGATCGGCACCTCGACGATCCAGAGCCGCGCCACCGGCGGCGTGCTGAACGCCACCTATGTCTTCGTGATTCCCGGCTCGCCCGGCGCCTGCAAGGACGCCTGGGACGGCATTCTTGCCGGACAGCTCGACTATCGCCACATGCCCTGCAATTTCGTGGAGATCATGCCGCGGCTTGACGAGCACCTGCGGCGCACAGGCAAGTGCTGATCGCGGCGACAGTCGTCAGACCGGTGGCGTCAGTTCGACGTCGAGCGTTCGCACCGCCAGCCCGCTGGCCAGGGCTTCGGCGCTCCTGCGGCCGCGCATGTTGGCGATGGCCTGCGCCTTGGCGATCACCAGGCCGCGTGACAGCGCGCTGGCGCGGGCGCCAAACCAGGCGAAGCGCCGCCCCCCTTTTGCCTTTCGAAAACGCGCCGGCATGTGCGAGGCGCCGCAATGGGCGGCCACCGCATCCATCCATTCGCCATTTAGCCGCGCGCCGGGTTCGAGCACCAGCAACCATTCGGCGCGGGCGGCGTTGATCGCGTCGGCCAGACGACCGGACGGCCACAGCCGCGCCCCGGCGGTATCGACCACCCGTTTCAGGGCCGGCGATTCGCTGCCAGCAACGATGTGAACGTCGCGCACAACCCCCTCCACCGCGGCCGGAACCAGGCCGGCCAGCGTGCGCGCCACAGCCTCGGGATTCTCACCCGCCTCAACGATAACCGTCAACATTGTCACTGGTTTAGCGCATCCGCCCGGTTTTGCAACCTTGCCAACCGCGAAGAAAGTTCTTGCTTTGTTCCGTTTTCCGTTCTAGGAAAAAAATCAAGACGCCACTCCCGGCGAAGACAGCTGAGAGAACCGGACATGGAAGCCATAGCCCTTGCAGACCGCGCCGCCTTTGCGCTGCCCGCCGGCGCGGCACACGCTAACACGATCGTCGACCGCTCCGGCCTGCGGGTCGGCGAACAACGGATGCGCGGCCGGGCGAGCGGCATCAACCCTTCCGGCCGGTTCGAACCGCAGCGTCGCGAAATTTTCGATGATGGCTGGGAAACGCTCGCCGAACTGCCGCCGTTCAAGACCGAGGTGCAGATCGAGCGCACGAAAACCGCGATCACCCGCAACGAATCGCCCGACATCTCGTTCGACCGGTCGGTCAATCCGTATCGCGGCTGCGAGCATGGCTGCGTCTACTGCTTCGCGCGGCCGACGCATGCCTACATGGGGCTCTCGGCGGGGGGGGGGGTTGAGTAGGAGGTGGTCGTCCCGGGGGGCGCGCCGGGGGGGGGGGGGGGGGC
>CALMYO010000276.1 GCA_937873685.1 uncultured Paracoccaceae bacterium | reverse complement strand
GAAGTTCTGCTTGAAATAGGTGAACAGCAGCTTCGACTTGTCGCTCATCGCCGAGATCGGCGTGTCGGTACCCATCGAACCGACGGCTTCCTGCCCGATCGTCGCCATCGGCGCCATCAGGATGTTGACGTCCTCCTGCGTGTAGCCGAAGGCCTGCTGGCGATCGAGCAGCGAGACGTCATGGCGCATGGCGCGCGGCGCCACCGGCGCAAGGTCCTCGAGCACGATCTGGTTGCGCTTCAGCCACTGCGAATAGGGATGGCGCGAGGCGATCTCGCGCTTCACTTCCTCGTCGGAGATGATGCGTCCTTCTTCCAGGTCGATCAGCAGCATCTTGCCGGGTTGCAGCCGCCACTTGGTGACGATTCTTTCTTCCGCCACCGGCAGCACGCCGGCTTCCGACGCCATGATCACGCGGTCGTCGTCGGTGACGATGTAGCGCGCGGGGCGAAGGCCGTTGCGATCGAGCGTCGCGCCGATCTGGCGACCGTCGGTGAAGGCGACCGCCGCCGGGCCGTCCCACGGCTCCATCAGCGCAGCGTGGTACTCGTAGAACGCCTTGCGGCTGTCATCCATCAGCCGGTTGCCAGCCCAGGCTTCCGGGATCAGCATCATCGCTGCATGGGCGAGCGGGTAGCCGCCCTGCCACAGGAATTCGAGCGCGTTGTCGAAGCAGGCGGTGTCCGACTGACCCTCATAGGAAATCGGCCACAACTTGGAGATCTGGTCGCCGTAGAGCGGCGATTCCACCGACGCCTGGCGCGCCGCCATCCAGTTGACGTTGCCGCGCAGCGTGTTGATTTCGCCGTTATGCGCCACCATGCGGTAGGGATGCGCCAGCTTCCACGACGGGAAGGTGTTGGTGGAGAACCGCTGGTGAACCAGCGCCAGAGCCGACACGAAGCGCTCGTCGGTCAGGTCCCTGTAGTAGTGACCAAGCTGGAAGGCGAGGAACATGCCCTTGTAGACGATGGTGCGCGCCGACATCGACACGACATAGAAACCGACATCATTGCCGTTCGTTTCGGCATGGACGCGTGCCGAGATCACCTTGCGCAGCACGTAGAGCCGGCGTTCGAAATCGTCGCCGACAGACACGCCCGCGCCACGCGCCACGAACACCTGGCGGTGCACCGGTTCGGTCGCGGCGATATGCGGCGCTTTCGACAGCGAGGAATTGTCCACTGGCACGTCACGGAATCCGAGAAGCACCTGTCCTTCCTCGGCGATCACCTCGCGGATCACGTCCTCGAAATGGGCGCGCAGCGCGGCATCCTGCGGCATGAACAGGTGGCCGATGCCGTATTCGCCGGCCGGCGGAAGCGTGACACCTTGCGCCGCCATTTCGGCGCGCATGAAGGCGTCCGGGATCTGCACGAGCATGCCCGCGCCGTCGCCCATCAGCGGATCGGCGCCGACAGCGCCGCGATGCGTCAGGTTCTCGAGCATGAACAGGCCGTCGCGCACGATGGCGTGCGAGGCAACGTTCTTCATGTTGGCGACAAAGCCGACGCCACAGGCATCATGCTCGTTGCGCGGATCGTACAGGCCCTGCGGGCCGGGCGCAGCAGGTTTGAGGGCGCGCGTTTGTTCCGTCTTCGAGAAGCCGCTCGGGGAATGTGACGGCAGAAGCGTCATGGCGTGATCCTCCTGTGGTTCCAACCGGAACTGTCATGTCTGGCCGCTGGAGCGGATGAAGCACTGCCGGGCGGTATTCCCGCCTTGTGCTACTCGACACGAAAACCGGCTTGGCGCAAGCGCACAGGCCGGTCGGCGGGTCAAAATAAGACAGCAATGCTGTCCTATTTATAAGCAGAAAGCGAAGCGGCGCACAAGATGTTTTGCGAAAAAAATCGGGCGCAACGCGCATCAATATGTTGCACCGGCCGCAAAAGGCGAACGAATCTTTCGTTTTGGTGGCGAAAGCGCCAACGGGCGTCGTTTCGCCTGGGCAGGGCATCCCGCTCAAGCGCCGATCACGGCGTCGTAAGGATGGTGCGAAGGCACGATAACGCATCGTTGATTTCCATTTCACTGCCCGCTTTGCGACTTAGAGGCCACCGGCAAACGAGGCCGGGCTGAGTTCCTCGAACAGGAGACATCCTCATGAACACCAAGACCGCATTCTCGACCGCCGTCCTCGCCGGCGCTGTCGCCACCGCCCTTGCCGGCCTGCAGCTGACGACCGCAGACCAGGCGTTCGCTGCGCAGGAAAAGTGCTACGGCGTTTCCAAGGCCGGCCAGAACGATTGCGCCGCCGGTCCGGGCACCAGCTGCCAGGGCACGTCGACCGTCGACTACCAGGGCAACGCCTGGAAGTATGTCGAGGCCGGCACCTGCGCCACGATGGAACTCGAGGGCGGCCGCAAGGGCTCGCTCACAGAACTGAGCCGCGACCTGCCGGCCTGATCGGCTGACCGCGCAACGAGGCGATGGACATGACCGCGTTTTCCTCCTTCCCCGACGCGCATGACAAGGCGCAGCAGGCGAATGTTCGCCGCGCCGCATCGCCTCCCCCCCACACCCTGGCGCCGGCAAGTGTCGGCGCCAGCTTCAAGCCGGAACACTTGCAGGCGATCCTCGCCGATGATGTGCCGGTCGATTTCCTCGAGATTCATGCCGAGAACTACATGGGCGCGGGCGGTCCGCCGCACCACGCTCTGGCCCGCGTCGCCGAGCGCGCGGCGATCTCGCTGCATGGCGTGTGCATGTCGCTTGGCGGGCCGCAGCCGCTGTCGAAGGATCATTTGCAGCGCTTCAGGGCGCTGGTTGACCGATATCGGCCGGCGCTGGTTTCCGAACACCTTGCCTGGTCGACCCATGACGCGGCGTTCATGAACGACCTGCTGCCGCTTCCCTACAACGCCGCGACGCTTTCCCATGTCTGCGATCACATCGACGAGATGCAGGAGGCGATCGGCCAGCCGATCCTTCTGGAAAACCCGTCGACCTATGTGGCGTTTTCCACCTCGACCATGAGCGAGATTGATTTCATCGCTGCGATTGCCCGGCGCACCGGCTGCGGGCTGCTGCTCGATGTCAACAATGTCTTCGTCTCGGCGACCAACCACGGCTATTCGCCCCTGCAATACCTTGCCGATTTCCCGCTGCATCGCGTCGGCGAGATCCATCTCGCCGGCCACGCCTTGCAAGAGGATGACGAGGGCGAAACGCTGCTGATCGACAGCCATGACGGCCCCGTCGCCGACGATGTCTGGGCGCTCTATGCAGAGGTAGTCGCCATGGCCGGCCCGGTTCCGACGCTTGTCGAATGGGATTCGAAGATCCCCGACTGGCCGGTGCTGAAGGCAGAGGCTTTCGCGGCGCGCGCGATCCTGCGCACGGCTGAAGCCGGAGGCGCGCACCATGACGCCGCAGCCTGACATGCCGGCCGACATTCCGCTCAACACGCGATTTGCTGCAGCTCTGCTCGATCCGCGCCAGACCAGGCCTGTGGAAGTGACGGCCCATTCGGGCAAGCGCGCCGAAAAACGCTTTGACGTTTACCGCAACAACGTCACCTTCAGCCTGATGCGGGCGCTGGCGGACATCTTTCCTGCGGTGAAACGCATCGTCGGCGACCGGGCGTTCGACGAGGTCGCGAGGGCCTATGTGCGGGCAAACCCGCCGCAAGTGCCGATGCTGTTTGAATATGGACGGGAATTTGCCGGATTTCTTGCCGCGTTCGAGCCGTTGCAACGCCTTGTCTATCTTCCCGATGTGGCCCGCCTGGAGCGCCTATGGCTTGATGCATGGCATGCCGCAGACGCCGCGCCGCTTTCACCGCAGGCGCTTGGCGCGATTGCGCCTGAGCGGATCGGAGAGGCGCGCTTTCGCCCGCACCCTGCCGCCGGCCTGCTGGACTCACGTTTCGCGGCTTTCACGATCTTTTCGGAGAACCGCGCCGACGGTCCGGTTGGCCACGTTGAGACGCGCAAGTCTGAAACCGTGCTTGTCAGCCGTCCCGGGCTGGAGGTCCAGGTGATCAATCTGCCGGAAGGCGGGCATGCCTTCCATGCGACGCTGTTTGCTGGCGCCACGCTCGCCGAAGCTGCTGGCGCCGGCCGCACGGCCAGCGACCGGTTCGACATCAACCGCAATATCGGCATGCTCATCCAGAGCGGAGCCTATAGCGCGGCGGTCCTTGAGGGAGAACACGACAATGACTGACACCTACCGAACCGACAGCGCGCCCCCGCAGAACCGCTTGCTGGCGACTATCGCCCGCATCAACGAGACGATTCGCGCTTTGACACCGGTCGATCTGGTGCAGTTTGTCGCCCGCCTCGGCCTTGCCGTGCCTTACTACAAGTCCGGCATACTCAAGTGGGAAGGCTTCCTCGACCTCGCGCCAGTCGCGACCCTCCTTTTCGAGAACGAGTTCAAGCTGCATCTGCCGGGTGGGCCGTACGATTTTCCCTTTCCATCCTTGTTCGCCTTCCTTGCTGGTGTTGGCGAGGTGGTGTTGCCGGTGCTGCTTGTGCTCGGATTGTTCACCCGGTTTGCCGCGCTCGGCCTGCTTGGCATGACCATTGTCATACAGCTTGTCATTCCCGGTGGATGGCCGCTGCATCTTGCCTGGGCGGCCATGGCGCTTGCGGTTGTCGCATACGGGCCGGGCCGGGTGTCCGTCGACAATTTCCTGCCTTTCCTCGGCCGGCGCTGAATCGCCTGCGGGCAAAGACAAGGGGCGCCGCAATGCGGCGCCCAGAACCGTTTTCGGCTCTTTCGCTGCGGCCTGCGTTACTCCGCCTTGGCCTCGATCGTCTTGCCTTCCTTGCCGTTGACGGCGGCAATGGCGATCTTGCGCGGCTTCATCGCCTCGGGGATTTCGCGCATCAGGTCGACATGTAGCAGGCCGTTCTTCAGGCTCGCGGCCTTCACCTCGACGTGGTCGGCAAGCTGGAAGCGGCGCTCGAATGCGCGCGCGGCGATGCCGCGATGCAGGAACTCACGGCCTTCGCCGTTCTCCTCTTCCGACTTCTCGCCGGTAACGGTCAGCACGTTCTGGCGCGATTCGATCGAAAGCTCGTTCTCGCCGAAGCCGGCGACCGCCATGGTTATGCGGTAGGCGTTCTCGCCCGTGCGTTCGATGTTGTAGGGCGGATAGCTGTTGGCCGCATCCGGCTGGCCGAGCGAATCGAGCATGGTGAAAAGCCGGTCGAAACCGACGGTCGAGCGGTAGAGCGGGGAAAAATCATAGTGACGCATGGAAGTCCTCCATTGGAAGCGACAGTTGGCGTTTTGACCTTTTGAACGCCCGTACTGGCGCGTTCCGCAGGTCAGCAACCCCGGTATCGGCGGCTGCAGGCGAGATTTGGGAACGGTTTTTTGCAGTTTCAAGGGCCAGGCAACGAACTGCGCGGTTGGCAACCGATGAACCGCACATGAACGCGGTCTTCGGACCCGGTTCAGGAGCAGCCTCCTATGACTCCCGGCCACAGGGACATCCGAAGGGATCGGTCCAACCCAGGAGTACATGGCATGAAAAAGTTTCTCGTCGCCGCGATTGCGGCCCTCACCCTCGCCACCGGTTTCTCGGCCGATGCGTCCGCCCGCGACCGTGGCCGGCACACCGAGGAAATCATCGTCATCGACCGCAACCATGGTCCGCGTTTTGATGATCGTCGCGGTGGGCGCGGCGAATGGCGTCACGAACGCCGCCACCGCGTCCTGCCCGCGCATGTGATCGTTCGGGCCCTTTATCGGCAGGGCTTCGCCGACGTGCTGGCGATCAGCCGCGTGCGTAACGACTACGTCGCCCGGGCCGTGCGCCACAACGGCAAGCTCATGCGCCTGCGCGTCGATGGCGCGACAGGGCGGGTGATCGCCCGCGAGACACTCGGCTGGCGCGGCGGCCGTCACGGCGGCCATGGTCGCCCGGGCTTCGGGTTCACGTTGCAGATCCGCTGACCGGACACAGTTTCGGCCCGGTTGCAACGTCCCTTCCTTCCGGGTCGGACGAGCCGGAGGCGCGCCAAGCGCCTCCGGTTTTTTCTTTGACGCGAACTTGCCACACTCCTATCAGCGTTTGGAATGTCCGTCTCCAGGCAGGTCCGCGCGCCTTTCCCATGTCGTTGTTGCTCGCCACTCCAGACAATCCCGTTCCCGAAGAGGCCGAAGACGGCTTCATACCATGCGGCGAAATACTGCTGCGCTACATGCGCCTGCCGGCAAGCGCCCAGCCGCTGAAGGGCACGGTGATCTGTCTGCATGGCCGCAACGAATGCATCGAGAAGTATTTCGAGACGGCGAACGATCTGGCCGCGCGCGGCTTTGACGTGGTGACTTTCGACTGGCGCGGGCAGGGCGGCTCCACGCGCTTCTATCGCGATCCGGCGCGCGGCTATGTCGAGCATTTCGACCAGTATGCGGAGGATTTCGAAGCCATATTCGAAGGCGTGGCGCTGCCGGATTGCCGCGCCCCCTTCTACGTACTGGCCCATTCCACCGGCGCGCTCGCAGCGCTGAACGCCGCCCCGCGCATGGCCAACCGCATCCGGCGCATGGTGCTGATCGCGCCGCTGCTCGAACTCGCCAACCTGCCCATCAGCACGCCCACCGTCGCCTTTCTTGCCCGTCTGTTCGACGCGCTCGGCTTCGGCACGATGTACATGGCCGGCGGGCCGCGCCCGCGCGAAACGCGTCCGTTCGACACCAATGTGCTGACCACCGATCCCGTGCGCTACCGGCGCAATGCGGGGATTTTCGAGGCGAAGCCCGAACTCGGCCTTGGCGGGCCGACCGTTGCCTGGGTCAAGGCTGCCTGTGCCGCAATCGACCGCGTCTGCGATCCGGCTTGGTCGTCGGCGCCCCCCTTCCCCTTTTTGTGGGGGGCGGCGGGCGGCGACCGCGTCGCCCCACCCCCGGGGAGGGGGGCCTAGGGGACGGGGATGCGCGCCGGCGGGGCCGCTCCCATCGCGGGCGCCCGCCACGAGATCCTGCAGGAGGCGGACCGTTATCGCGAGCAACTGCTCGCGGCGTTTTCGTCCTTCATTCCGGGTAGCGACGCGGCCTGAGCATGGACAGACCGCAGGTGCGCCGAGGCGTCAATCGTCGAGCGGCACCGCCGTCGTCTCCTTCAGCGTTTCCAGCACGATCGCTGTGCGCACATGCCGCACCGCCTCGTGCGGCAGCAGGAATTCGTTGACGAATTCCGACAGGCCGGGCAGGTCGCGCGTCACCACTTTCAGGATGTAGTCCATGTCGCCGGTCAGCGCATGCGCCTCGAGCACTTGCGGCAACCGCCCGATCAGCGCCGCGAAACGCTGCGCATTGTCGCGATTGTGCGTCGACAGCGTCACCGAGATGAAGTTGACGATGCCGAAACCGAGGCCGACGCGATCCAGTTCGGCGCGATAGCCGCGGATCAGTCCTTCGTCCTCCAGCCTCTGGCGGCGCCGCGAGCATTGCGAAGCTGACAGGTTGACCCGTTCGGCAAGTTCGTTGTTGGTGAGTCGCGCATCCTGCTGCAACGCCGCGAGAATCTTGCGGTCAAACTGATCTAGGGGCTCTGAACTGTTCATTTGCAGCGCCTTTTATGCGCGTTTCGTGCGTCATCCTCGCCAACTACGACGTCGAATGCAAGCCTCGTGCACCGCATCTGCGGTATCGTTGCTTTCAATTGACAGAACACGCGCATGGCGCGGCGCAAAAGGGAGAAGACCATGGGACCGTTTCCGCACAATGCCCCGGTCGCGACGATCTCGGCCGACAACCCGGCCGGAACCGACGGATTCGAATTCGTCGAGTTTGCCCATCCGGAGCCGGAAAAGCTGGCCGACCTGTTCGCCCGCATGGGCTATGCGCCTGTCGCCCGTCACCGCAGCAAGGCGATCACGGTGTGGCGGCAGGGCGATGTCAACTACATCGTCAACGCCGAGCCGGACAGCCACGCCAGGCGTTTCGTCGCAGAGCACGGGCCGTGCGCGCCGTCGATGGCGTGGCGCGTGGTCGATGCCGCCAACGCCTTCGACCATGCCGTTTCGCGCGGCGCGACGCCTTATCTCGGCGACGACAAGGCGCTCGATGTCCCCGCGATCATCGGTATCGGCGGATCGCTCATTTACTTTGTCGAACGATACGGAGCGAAAGGCTCGGCCTATGCCGACGAATTCGACTGGCTCGGCGAACCGGACCCGAAGCCGCAGGGACACGGTTTCCACTACCTCGATCACCTGACCCACAACGTCTATCGCGGCAACATGGACAAGTGGTGGGATTTCTACCGCGAGACCTTCAACTTCAGCCAGATCCACTTCTTCGACATTGAAGGCAAGCTGACCGGGCTGGTCAGCCGCGCCATCACCTCGCCCTGCGGCAAGATCCGCATCCCGCTGAACGAGTCGACCGACGACAACAGCCAGATCGAGAGCTACCTGCGAACGTACGGGGGCGAGGGCATCCAGCACATCGCGGTGGGCACCGACGCGATCTACGACGCCGCAGACGCCCTGGCTGCAAGCGGCATCACCTTCATGCCGGCCCCGCCCGCTGCCTACTACGAGATGAGCCATGAGCGGGTGAAGGGCCATGACGAGCCGCTCGACCGCATGGCGAAGCACGGCATCCTCATCGATGGCGAGGGCGTGGTCGGCGGCGGCGAGACCAAAATCCTGCTGCAGGTGTTCTCCAAGACCGTGATCGGCCCGATCTTCTTCGAGTTCATCCAGAGAAAGGGCGACCAGGGCTTCGGCGAGGGCAATTTCCGCGCCTTGTTCGAATCGATCGAACGCGAACAGATCGCCAACGGCGAACTGAAGCTGGAAGCGGCCGAATAGTCCGGCAATCGGTGCCGGGAAACTACCGTGAAGCGCGCGCCGCGACCGCCGGCGCCATCACGCAAAGCAGTTCGAACACCAGCGAGGCCGCGAGAAACGCCGTGCCGCCGGAGGTGTCGAACGGCGGCGACACTTCAACCAGATCGGCGCCGACGATGTTGAGCCCGTCGAGCGCCCGCACCACCTGAAGCGCCTGGAACGAGTTCGGCCCGCCTACTTCCGGCGTGCCGGTGCCGGGCGCATAGGCCGGATCGACGAAATCGATGTCGTAGGAGACGTAGGTCGGTTTGTCGCCGATGATGGCGCGCGCTTCCGCCATCACATCGTCCACGCCGCGGGCGAAAAATTCCTCGATTGCGATCACCCGCACCCCGACCGAGCCCGCGAAATCGCGGTCCTCGCTGTCATAGGCGGTGCCGCGAATGCCGATCTGCACCACGCGTTGCGGATCGAGCAGCCCTTCCTCGATCGCGCGGCGAAACGGCGTTCCGTGCGTGTACATCCGCCCGCCGAAATAGGAGTGGAACAGGTCGGTGTGACTGTCGAAATGCACCATGCCGAGCGGCGCGTCCTTCGCCAGCGCGCGCAGGATCGGCAGCGAGCAGAGGTGGTCGCCGCCAACGGTCAGCGGCGTGACGGCAGCGTCGCGCACGGTCGTGAAGAAGGCCTCCATCCGCGCAAGCGAATCCATCAGGTCGGCCGGGTTCGGGCCGACATCGCCGAGATCGGCGCAGTTCACCAGTTCGAACGGGCGCAGGCCGGTGACGCCGTGGCCGGCGCGGATCATCGTCGACAGGTCGCGCACCTGCCGCGGCCCGTGGCGCGGTCCCGGCCGGTTGGTGGTGCCGCCGTCCCAGGGCGCGCCGATCAGCCCGACCTGCACCTCGCTGAATCGGGAATGGTCCGGCGGGACGAAGGGCAGGCGCATGAAGGTCGGGATGCCGGCAAAACGCGGCAGGTCGAAACCCGAGACGGGGTGGAAGAAGGGATCGGACATCGTCGGAAGCGGCCTTTGTTAATCGCTTGGCTGGCTTGGCACGCCAGCGTAGTCAAGGCGTCTGTTCCGCGGATCAGCGCCGACGGTCCATCCCCTTGGTGAACTGCTCGAAGATGCTCTCGATGCCACGCTGGTAGGTGTCCTGCGTCTGCCGCCCGGTTTCGAACATTTGGCCGAACAGATCGTCATAAGGGTTGCGCTGCCGCCCGGACGGCATGCGATCGCCCTGGCGCGGTTGCGGAGCCGGTTGCGCCGGGCGCTGGCCACCCTGGCCGAAACCGCCGCGCATCATGTCCTCGAAGATTTGTCCGAGCGGGTTGTCGCCGAACGGCGAGGAGCCCCGTTGCGGCGCGCGTCCGGCGTCGGGATCGTAGGTATCGTCGGCCGGGGGCGCGCCTCGCCCCTGTGTTGCCGCGCCGCCGCCGAACATGTCCTTCAGGATCTTGCCGAACGGATTGTCGAACGGATCGGGCTGCTCCTGCGGTTGCGGCCGGCTCGGTTGCGGCGCGCGCGGCTGCTGCCCCATGCCCTGACGCATCATCTGTTCGATCAGTTCCCCGATCGGATTGGCGCCCATGGCGCCTGCCTGCGCCGCGCCCATCTGGCCGGTCGATTGCTTGAACAGCCCGCCCATGATGGCGGAAGCGAGCACCGGCAGCATCTGCTTGAGGATGTCCTGGCCGACGCCGGTTGCCTGCGCCGCCTGCGCGGCAACAGCCCGGCTGACTTCCTTGGAGCCGAACAGGTGACCGAGGATGCCGTTGCCTTCCGCCGTGCCGTCGGGCGCGAACGCCTTGCCCATGTCCTCGAAATAGCGGGCGTGCTGGCCGCTGGCGAGAGCCTGCAGGAAATTGCCGAGATCGAACGCGTTCGAGGCGTTGCGCTTCAGCCCGGTAGAAAACGCCGGCGCCAGCGCCTCGATCGCTTCCAGCGTCTTTTGTTGCGAAAGGCCGAAACGCTCGGCCATTTCCTGCACCATCCGGCCATTGTTGGCCTGCATCAACATGTCGATAAGCGGCGTCATGGCGGACCTCCCGAAGCGTGCGCGCGACGGGGAGATTAGCGGCAGGGAAGAGCGTTGTCACTTGTTGCGGTCATCGTCTGCGAAACTGCTTTCGTAATCCTGGCCACCGTAGAAGATGCCCTCGATCACGACCCGCTCAGCTTCGACAATGAACGCGATGGTGACGCGCCGCTCGAACCCGATCGTGCGCAATCCGGGCAGAATACGGTCCCGACGCATGCCGCGGTTCGGGAACATGGCAAGCGAGCGACAAGCGGCAAGGATACGCTCGATGTAAGTCGTTGCCCGCCTCTCGCCTGCATTCTGGCTGATATAGGCGTGAAGTTCGTTCAGTTGCCGTTCGGCAAGCAACGTGAATGCGACCTTCACGGCCGAGGTTCACGATTCGGCGGCAGCGGCCCGCCGCGCCATCAATCGAGGCAAAATGTCATCGATATCGATGGTATTGGCCTGATCCGCCAGATATTCGGCGTGTCCGGCGACCACCTCCTCACGCAACCATCGTTCGACAGCTTCGTCTCGATCCATGAGGGCGCCAATTCCCTCCCCAACAATCTCGGACGCCGAAGCATATTCGCCGGACGCAAGTTTGCGATCGATCGCGTCCGCCACATCCTGTGTCAGTTCAAGCGTTATCCTGCGGGCGACGGCCATGTGCTTTTCCCAACCGGTTGAAACGATTTTAACAGCGTTCCGTTCGTTCAACAACGATACTCTTGAACCGGGCATTGTGGCCTCAATACGCATACTCCAGGAACGCGGGCTCGACAGAGCCGCCCCACACGCTGTTGTACGCCATCAGCATCTGTTCAGCCGCCGTGGTGCCGCGGGCGACGATCTCCTCAAGCGGCGCGAGGAAATGCGCCTCGTCGAAGCCTTCGGCCGAGATGCGCTTGCGGTTCTGCAGGCCGCGACGTGAGATGGCAAGCACATCGTAGCCGACCTGCCGAAGCGTGCGGTTGCGGAACGGCGTCGAAAGCCCGGCCGCCGGCACGGCGTCACGCATCGCGACCACCTCCTCGAACGTCCAGTCCTTCGTCAACTCCATCGCCTCGTCCAGCGCCGTATCGTCGTAGAGCAGCCCGACCCAGAAGGCCGGCAAGGCGCAGATGCGCCGCCACGGCCCGCCATCGGCGCCGCGCATTTCCAGGAAGCGTTTCAGCCGCACCTCGGGAAACAGCGTCGACAGGTGGTTGATCCAGTCGCCCATGTTGGGCCGCCCGTCAGGGATCGCACCGGCCAGCGCGCCGTCCATGAACTGGCGAAAGGTCACATGGGTGCAATCGTGATAATGGCCGTCGCGCACGACGAAATACATCGGCACGTCGAGCGCCCAGCGGGCGTAGTCCTCGAAACCGAACGTGTCGGAGAAGACGAAGGGCAACACGCCGGCGCGGCCGTTGTCGGTGTCGCGCCAGATCTCGGCGCGCCAGCTTTGCAGCCCGTTCGGCTTTCCATCTGTAAACGGCGAGTTGGCGAACAAGGCGGTGGCGAGCGGCTGCAGCCTGTAGCCCACCTGCGTTTTGCGGCGCATGTCGGCTTCGGAGGAAAAGTCGAGATTGACCTGGATGGTGCAGGTGCGGTGCATCATGTCGAGGCCTTGGCTGCCGACCTTCGGCATGTAGGCGCGCATGATGTCGTAGCGCGATTTCGGCATGCGCGGCGTGTCGGCGAGCGACCATTTCGGGCTGCCGCCAAGGCCGAGGAACTTGATGCCGAGCGGTTCGGCCACCTCGCGCAGCTGCGCCAGATGCGCATTGCCCTCGCGGCACGTCTGGTGGATCGTCTCCAGCGGCGCGCCGGAAAGTTCGAACTGGCCGCCGGGCTCCAGGCTGATCGCGCCCATGCCGCCGGGCTCGAACAGGCCGATGATGCGCCCCTCGTCGAGGATCGGCTCCCAGCCGAGCAGGTTCTGCATGCCCTCCAGCAGCGCACGAATCGAGCGCGGGTCGTCGTAGGGCACCGGACTGTTATCGGCCGTGAAGAAAGGGAACTTCTCGTGCTCGGTGCCGATGCGCCACTTCTCGCGCGGCTTGCAACCGGAGGCGAGATAGGCGGTCAGTTCGTCGATTGTCTCAATCGGCGTTGCGTCGGACGTGTCCCGCGCCATGGTGTGTCGTCTCCTCAACCGCGCGGGTGCGCGCCGGCCGCCGCTTTTCGCCGATAGGCGCGGCTTCGATCAAGCGAAAAGTCTTGGTCGCTGCGTCAAGGAAAATTGAAGCGCCTTTGCGGTTCCGATGTGGCGCTGCCGCGACCCGTCAGGGTCCAAAACGCGCCAGCGCCACCACCGCCGCCGTCTCGGCGCGCAGGATGCGCGGCCCGAGCGAGACCGGACGCACGAAAGCGCAACCCGAAAGCATCGCCCGTTCCTCTGCCGAGAACCCGCCTTCGGGACCGATGAGGATGGCGGGGTCGGATGTTATGGTTTGACGGCCTGATGCTCTTGCGGTGTCTTGGCCCTTGGCTGCAGCAGGCAACGATGTGTACCCCCACCCCCTGCCCCTCCCCACAAGGGGGAGGGGGGAAGCGCGCATCGAAGCGCGTTCTTCAGGGTTGAGGACTGGCGTTGATTGCTCAGCCGGTCCGCCAACCGTTGGCTGTCTCCCCTCCCCCTTGTGGGGAGGGGCAGGGGGTGGGGGTATCGTCCCGTCGGGCGGCGTTTCACACAGCAAACAATCATCTTCGCCCGCCGCCCCTTCGTCGCACCACAGCAGCGGCTGCGCGGCGTCCCATTCGGCGAGCAGGCGCTCCAGTTTCAATGGAGCGCGAATCTCCGGCAGGGCAAGCGCGCCGCACTGCTCGCTCGCCTCGCGCGCTTGCGCCGCCATGCGTTCGAGATTCGGTTTCGGGTTCTGGGTGTGCTGCGTGACGACAGGTTGCAGAATGCCGGCGCCGAGTTCGACCGCCTTTTCCACCAGGAAGTCCAGCCGCGCGCCCTTGATCGGCGCAAAGCAGAGCATCACACGCGACGCCGGTTCCTGCGCGCGCGTCTGCTCGACGGCGACGAGTTGCGCCTCGCGCTTGCCCGTCTTCTCCAGCCTCGAAAGCCATTCGCCGTCACGGCCGTTGAACAGCAGCAATTCGGCGCCGCTTTCCATGCGCAGCACATTGAGCAGGTAGTTCGATTGCGCCCGGTCGATGGCGATCGCCGCGCCAGCGGCAAGCGGGGCGTCGACGAACAGGCGTTGCAGGCTGTGATGGGCGCGCATGCGCGTCGCTTGGGCCAGTTGGCCGTGTTCGTCAAGCCGGGCGCACAAGGCGCAACGTCCGCCGTCCGGCCGCATCGTAGAACCGGGCCTCCTGCGCACCGCTCGAAGCGAAGATGCGTCGCGCCTGCGTTTCCTCCGCCAGGATCAACGCCGTCGACAGCGCATCGGCCAACGTCGCGCGATTCGCCACGACGCTGACTGTCGCATGCGCCGCCGATTCGCCGCCCGGCCCGAGAATGTGGCTTTGCCCGTAGCGGCCGATCAGCATCGCGCCCGCGCTTGAAGTGGCTATACAGGAGTCGCCAAGCGCGATCTCGTCCAGCAGAATCCCTTCCGGATTGGCGATGCCGAGCCGCCATGGCGCGCCGAGCGCCGCATACTCGCCGATGTTGACCAGCGCTTGCTGATAGCCGCGCGCCCGCAACAGGTCGGCGATCGCGTCGCTGGCAAAGCCCTGCGCGATGCCATTGAAGGTGAGCGCCATGCCCGGGGCAATGCGTATGCGCGAGTCGATGCGTTCGATCCGCCGAACCCCGATCAGCGCTCGCGCGGCCTCGACATCGCCGCCGGTCGAAAGCGCCCGCCACAGCGGCTGCACCGTCGGATCGAACAGGCCCTCGGTGACGCCGTGCAGCGCGATCGCGGCGTCGAGCAGGGTGCGGAAGGTCGCATCGGCGTCAAGCGTTCCCTCGGCATTCAGACGCGACAGCGCCGAGCCGGGGTCGAACAGGTTGAACAGCGCCTCCATGCGCGCGATTTCGCCGCGCACAGCCTCCAGCGTCGCCGCCGCGGCGTCCGCATCGGCATCGCGCAAGGTGATGGAAACATCCGCGCCGAAGGCGATGCCCCGCCAACGCACGTCTGCAGCCGCAGCCGCGCGGTCGCGCAGCGTATTGCAACCGAGCGCCAGCGCGCTGGCGGCAATCGTCAGGAAGCGGCGGCGGGTGGGCCGGTGCGGAGTCACAACGATCTCCCCTTCGCCGCCAGCACCAGCGGCACGCATCGCCGCGCATCGTCGTGGATCGTAACGCAATCGAGGCAGGCGAAGCACTCGGTGTAATCGATCGCGCCATTCTTCTTGATCGAACCGTAGGCGCATTTCACCCGGCACAGCTGGCACGGGCTGCCGCATTCACGCCGCCGCGCGATCCAGTCGCGCCCGCGCAGCAACCCGCCGAGCGCCATCGCCGCGCCGAGCGGGCAGACATAGCGGCAGAACCCCTTGAACAGCACCGTCGATAACGCCAGCCAGAACACCGCATAGGCCACGAACCACCATTCGCGCACGAAGAATGTGGTTACCGCCGTCTTGAACGGCTCCACTTCGATCATCGCGTCGAGCGCGGAAGGCACGGCAAGCGCGGCAAGCGCCATCGCGGCGAGGATGGCGTATTTCAGCCAGACCAGCCGCCGGTCCCAGGCCGCGGGCAGGGTGCGACGCCTGATCCCGAGCAGGCGGCCGGCGGCGGCTGTAAACTCTTGCATCGCGCCGAACGGGCAGAGCCAGCCGCAGAACAGCCCGCGTCCCCACGCCACGAACGAGACAATCACCACGGCCCATAGCAGCAGCGAAAACGGGTCGTAGAGCAGGAAGGCGAGGCTCTGGCCGCTGGCGGCGGAGCGCAGCACCGCGAGTGGTGTGGCGACCGACAATTGCCCCTGGCCCCACCAGCCGACAAAGCCGGTTGTGATGGCCAGCACGCCAAGCCGGATAACCGGATAGCGCGGATGGGCGGCCAGACGGTTCATCGCAAGCAGCAAAGCGGCGCAAAGCGCGGCGAGAAACACCGCCAGCACGGCGACATCAGCGGCGCGGTTGCCGAGCGCCTCGCGCCATGCCGGCAAAGGCGGTTCGGCGCCCGGCGCCGTTGCATAGAACCGCGCCGGCATGGCGTAGGTCGTTGCAAGAACGCGAGCGCCAACCGTCGGCATGAACGAGCCGTGTTCGCGCACTGCCGTGAGTTGCAGCGTCCATTCCGCTGTCGGGTCGAAGCCGGCGCGGCGATCGGTGCGCAGGATCAGCGCCTCGCCCCGCGGCACACCGGGTTTCAGCTCGATCAGCCGGTCGGAATCGCGCAACGCCACCGGCAGGCCGTTCTGCTCGGCCGAGACGCGATCGGGCACCGTGTTGCGAGTGAAATCCTCACCAACAAGCGGGTGCCGGCCGGCTTCGATCAACAATACCGGCTCATCATTGCCATAGACGGAGAGGAAGCTGCGCAGGCTCTTCAGGCTGTCCGGTTCCAGCACGGCTTCGGCGACGGCGGGCGGGCCGAGATCGACAATCCACAGGTCGACATAGGCTTCGTCCGGTGCGGCGCAGGCCTGCGGATCGTCGTCCTCCCATTCGCTGCCGGCAAAGGCCTCGTCGATCGCGCGATTGGACACGGTGAAGCGCTTGGCGATGCCCTCGCGCACCAAATCGTCCCAGGTCAAGGTTTCGCGGTAATCGGGATCTGGAAAAGGCGGAGGTCCGGTCTTCAGCCCCTGCATCTTCTCGCGCGCCACCGCGAATGCAGCGGCCATGATCGATTCATGGGCGATGCGCACCGAAGCTGTCGCCTTCGTCACCCCATCAAGATAGACCCGCCCGGAAGCCGCCTCCTTCTTGCCGTAGGGCTGTGTGATCGAGATCGCGTCGTGGATCGACAGGCCCTTGTACTGCGCGATGAAGGCATGGAACGGCGCCTGGCCGAGACCGGAAACGAAAATCGGCTCGTTGTGGCTCACCAGTTCAGCGTTGATGAACCTGCCTTCCCGGTCGAGCGTCACCAGCACATTGATCGGCGCGCCGGAAAAACCCGGAAACGGCGCCAGCGGTTCGGTCTCGAACACATAGCCCGCCGGCGCGCCGTCGAGATTGACGATCTCATGGACGCCCTTGTCGTTGACCGCCTCGCCCAGCTGGTAGGGCGGCTCCACCATGGCGGCGATCTCGTCGCGCGTCAGCGCATGCGCGCGCCCGGCGACAAGCGCCAGCGCCACAAACGCGAATAACGCGACGGCGAAACGACAAACTCCCATGCGCGGCCAGATTAGCGCAATGCGGGCCGGGCGGAAGTTGCACTTTCGGTCGCGGTGGTCATTGGGCGCTTTGGTGCAGCGCCGGGCGGTAGCCCTGCCGCAGCACTTTCACGGTTGACGGAGGCGTCAGCAGGAACAAAGGCTTGGCCGCGAGCGCGCCGAGCGGGCGGGCCGGCGCATAGCCGTCGAACGCCCATGGTCGCGCCATGCGGCCGGCGATCAGCCAGGCGTCGTTTCCGCTTGCGACCATCGCGCCATCCGGCAGGCCGGGCAGATCGATCAGGCTGAGCGGCTTGCGCGAAGCCCCGCTTGCCAGCCTTTCGAGATGCAGTATCGCGTCGATCTCGCGAACGCCTGCCTCTGGCGCGCCATGGGCGGCGCGCCACAGCGTGCGGAACCGTTCGGCCGCTTCGCGCCGGCAAGCGAAACACGGACGATGGCCGGCGGCAAGCGCGGTTGCCTCGTCGAGGAAAAACAGCTCGGTCCACCCGGCCTTGCCGTCATGGCCGTTTGCGCCCATCACGTCGCGGCGCTGTCCCTTGTAGTCAAGGGCGCAGCAGATCCAGGCCTTCGTCGTCCAGCGCCTGCGTCCGAGACGGCGCGTCGCGGCATCGTGCAGGATGCCGCGATTGCCGGTGAACAAGCCGCGCGCCGGATTTGTAACGATATCCCCAAAAGGGGTGATGCGGTTCTGCAACGTCACTGTCATCACCTATTCACAGAAACCTAAAATTAAGCGCTGGCGTTTTACCGAACGTTAGTTTAGTGACCGCGCCGGTCCGGGGGAACGCCGCTTTTTGGCGGCAACGGCGCGTCGGTCAATGCCGGGCGTGACAAGGGGTTGGGTACATGATTTCCGCGCGTGCGACGCTGCTTTCCACCGCCATGGTGCTGGGCATCCTGTTCTGGGGCATGGCTGTCTATTCCGACGACGCCATCGCCGGAAAGGTGCCGTCAGACGGCTATGGCGTATCCGCGCTCGTCTCCGACTGACGGGCAAGTCCCGGGGCCTGACCGGACCCCGCATCGCACACTGATGATGACAAGCATTTCACTGGCGAAGCCGGTGGAGCCTGCTATTATCACCGCATGCGGGCCACGCTCCTCTTTGTTCTGATCCTGCTTTTGCCTTTTGCGGGGGCATCCCACGCCCATTGTGGCAAGGCTGCACCCGCTGGACAGGCGACTCATCATGGCCATGGCGGTCATGCCATGGCCGAGGCGGACAAGTTCGACGGTCATCGCCCGCCCCCGCAGCATGAGCCTTGCCCCGCGCTATGCGCAGTCGCCGCCTGCAGCGGTTGCCTGGTTGGCGCTCCCGCAGAGGCGGAGCCTTCCCGCACCGCGTTGCCCGCGACGCGGTTATCCTTCTTCGATCATCGTGTCGATGATCGCCGCGAAGCCCCTCCTTCGCCACCGCCCCGGTTTTCATCCTGATTTGACGTCGCTTTTCCGGCTGCGCCACGGGGCGCGGCCTTTCGATGAATTCAGGAGCTTGACCATGAAAAGAACCTTCCTCGCGGCCGCGGCCGCAACCCTTGTGCTTGCCACATCGGCCCTTGCGCAGCAGGCGCCGGCGGTGGATCATTCGACGATGATCCACGGCGCGATGTCCGGGCCGAAGGGCGATGCCGGACCATCGTCGCAGGCCTTCGCCGAGGCCAATGCCGCCATGCACACCGGCATGGACATCGAATTCACAGGCGATGCCGATGTCGATTTCGTGCGCGGCATGATCCCGCATCACGAGGGCGCGGTCGCCATGGCGCGCATCGTGCTGCAGTACGGCAAGAATCCCGAACTGCGGAAACTCGCCGAAGACATCGTCAAGGCGCAGGAATCCGAAATTGCCTTCATGAAAGCCTGGCTGGACGAGAACGGGCCGAAGTGACCGCCTGTTGCATTTGCGATGAAGGGTGCCTCCACTTTGGCTGCATCAACCGCAATTGACTTTCCTTCCCGCCGCGCCGACCATCGTCGCGGCGGGATTCGGGGAGGCTGGCATGGTTCTGCAACGTCTGTTCAGGCTTTGGGTCTATGGCGGGTTCCTGGCCGGCATCCTGCTGCTGGCGCTGACCCCCCTGCTTGCGCAGGGTTGGTCGCCGGCGCTGACCGCCGTGTGGCTGTTGCTGCCGATCTACATGCTCCACCAGTTCGAGGAGCATGACAACGACCGCTTCCGCGCCTTCGTCAACCAGCATATCGGCCACGGCCGTGAGGCGCTGACCTTGCCCGTGGTGTTCATCGTCAACGTGCCCGGCGTCTGGGGCGTCATCGCGCTCGCCACATACCTTGCCGCCTGGGTGCGGCCGGGGCTCGGGCTGATCGCCAGCTACCTCGTGCTGGTCAACATTCTCGCCCATATTGGCAGCGCGGTGCAGCTTCGCCGCTACAATCCCGGGCTATACACGGCGCTGACGCTGTTTCCGCTGTTCGGCGGCTGGAGCGTGATCGCGCTCAACCGGGAAGGCGCAAGCTTTGGCGATCACCTGATCGGCCTCGTCGTGGCGGTCGCGATCCACGCGGCGATCGTGGTGAGTGTGAAACGACGGCTGGCCACATTGGGAGGATGACGGCGATGCGCAACGCCATAACCACGACGGCCGTGCTCGTCATGGCCTTTGTCGCCGCTGCGTGTTCGACCGGTTCCGGCGGCGGAAGCGTCTCCGGGCTCGGTCCGGCCTGCGGCAAGGGCGACGCATCGCTTCCCGGCGCCTACACGCTGGAGGGGGTTCCCGAAACCGGTTCGCAACTCCGCCTGAACAAGGACGGCTCTTTCGAATTCTACCTCGCCTACGGCGCCAACGACCAGTACGGCAAAGGCTGCTGGACCCAGTACCAGAACAACATCGCGCTGATCCCGGCGGGAAAACGCACGATCGCGCCCGATCACACGCCCGACACGCGCGGCTTCACAGGCATCCTGCTGGTGAAGCAGGGCAGCGATCTGGTCTGGAACATTCCCGGTTCACATGTCAGCGGGCGCTATGTGAAGGGCTGAATCTCACACCGGGCGGACGAACGCCGCCCGCGCCGCCTCGTTTCGCTCGCGGCAATGGCACCCCTCGATGTGATCGTTGACCAGCCCCATGGCCTGACAGAACGCGTAGACCGTAGTCGGGCCGACAAAGGTCCAGCCGCGCTTCTTCAGTTCCTTCGAGAGGCGCACCGAGGCCGGCGTGGTCGGGTTGGCGCGCAGCACTTCCCAGGTAAAGCGCTCAGGCCGCTCATGCGCCTGCGGTTCGTGGCGCCAGAAGAACGCCGCGAGCGAGCCGAACTCGTCCCGCATCTCGAGCGCACGCTTCGCGTTGTTGATGGTCGAGACGATCTTGCCACGATGGCGCACGATGCCGGGATCGGCCAACAGTCGCGCTATGTCGTCATCGTCGAAACGCGCCACCTTCTCGAAATCGAAGCCGGCGAAGGCGCGGCGGAAATTCTCGCGCTTCCTCAGGATCGTCAGCCAGGACAGGCCCGACTGGAAGCCTTCGAGGCAGATCTTCTCGAACAGGCGGTGGTCGTTGTCGACCGGCAGGCCCCATTCGTTGTCGTGATAGGCGACGTAGTCGGGCAGGTTGCCTGGCCAGAAGCAGCGGACAAGGCCGTCCTCGCCTTCGATCAGTCCGTCGTCCATGGGTTCTTCTCCTTTAACGCGCCCTTTACCCTGTCCCTGAACCGGGCGGTAACCACACCAAATGGTTTCGGCCATTCGGCGTTGTTTAGGCGTTTGTGTTAACCATCGCATTCACTTGCGACGACCATACTGACAGCGTTCGTTCAGGAGCGCAGCAGCGCCCGATTTCCGACGCGTTAGTAGAGAGTCCGTCGTCATGAAGCTACTCCCCCGTCTCGCGGTGGCCGCCGCCGTCGCATCGCTTGCCGCCATGCCGGCGCTCGCCAATGACCGTTACGCCGCGCGCCCGCCCGTGGTGCTGAGCCCCGATCTCTCCGCGCCATGGGTGATGCAGCTGCGCGGCGCGCCCGGCGTGCGCGCCGTGTCGCGACAGCAGCGCGGCGACGGCGTGCAGGTGATCAAGCGCAAGGTTGCGCAGGGCCGGCAGCGTCTGGAGGATTTGCGCCGCGCCGAACGCACCCCACCCGGCGTGCGTGTCGATGACGTGCGCACCGTCGCCGCCATTTCCAGCCGCCCCGCAAATCCGGCCCCGCGGCAACTGGACGAGAAATTCCTGCCGCAGGAAGTCGCCTACTCGGGCGGCGAGGCGCCCGGAACCATCGTCATCGACACCAATGCGCGCTTCCTCTACCTCGTCGGTTCGGACGGCACCGCGCGGCGCTATGGCGTCGGCGTCGGCAAGCCCGGTTTCGAATGGGCTGGCCAGCACAAGGTCACCCGCAAGGCGGAATGGCCGGGCTGGACGCCGCCGAAGGAAATGATCGCGCGCGAGCGCAAGAAGGGGCGCATCCTGCCCGCCCACATGAAGGGCGGCCCGCAAAACCCGCTCGGCGCGCGCGCGATGTATCTCGGCTCCACCCTATACCGCATCCACGGCACCAACCAACCCTGGACCATCGGCAAGGCGGTGTCCTCCGGCTGCATCCGCATGCGCAACGAAGATGTGACCGATCTTTACGAACGCGTCAGCGTCGGGACGAAAGTCATCGTGATGTGAGAAGGGGGCGGGGGCGGGCCAACCCCACAGTCAGGGTCGTCATCCCGGGCCTTGTGCCCGGGACCCAACGAACTCCGTCCCGCCGGCACCATGCCACGGTTTCCACACACAGGGACCTAAAATACACGATGCGGATGAAAATTGGATCCCGGGCACAAGGCCCGGGATGACGGCGCAACGTGCTTCTACCCACCCACCTGAAGAAACCTCTTTTCGGCGCCGTCCACCACCAGTGCCGTCAGCACGCCGCTCCGGAAGGCGTGGGTGTCGACATTGACCCGGTTCGGCATCACTTCAGGCTCACGCACCGGCGTATGGCCGTGCACGATCACCTTGTCATACAGGCCGGGATGATTGTGGAACCGGTCGCGGATCCAGATCAGGTCGCGCGTCGATTGCCGGTCCAGCGGCACGCCCGGCATGACGCCAGCGTGGCAGAAGAAGAAGTCGCCGGCCACATGGCTGGTCGGCAAGCTGAAGATGAACTCCTGATGGCTGCGCGGCACCGCCCGGCGCAGATGTTCGCACGACCGGCAAACGGCGTCTTCCGTTCCCGGATCGAGATCGACGCCATAGGATGCCGCCGTCTGCACCCCGCCATATTGTGCAAACAGCCCGTGCGGATCGGGGTTGGCCAGGAATTCGAGCAGGCCGATATCGTGGTTGCCGGCAAGCGCGATCATGTCCTCGCGCCGGCAGGCTTCGATCAGGCAATCGATCACGCCGCGCGAATCCGGCCCGCGATCGACATAATCGCCGAGATGCACGACAAGCCGGTTCGCCACGCCATCGCGCGCGCACTCTTCGTCGATCCGGGCATGCATCTGCGTCAGAAGATCGAGCCGGCCATGCACGTCGCCAATCGCGTAAAGGCGCACGCCCTCAGGCGCGCGGGCGTCGAGCCAGTGAATGCCGGTATCGGCTTTTGTCATTCCAGAACCGCGTGTTAAGCCGGTTAGCCAACGACGATGATATGCAGCGCGCGCGGCCCGTGCGCGCCAAGCAGCAGCGTCTGCTCTATATCGCCGGAGCGCGACGGCCCGGTGACGAGGTTGACCGTGCGCGGCATGTCGCCCTTGCCCCGCGCCGCGCGTAGCCGCGCCCACACGCTTTCCAGATCGCCTGCGACATCGGCGGCGTCAACCACCACCAAGTGATGCTCCGGCAGGAAATTGAGCGAGGTCGGGTTGTCGCCACCGGAGGTCAGCGCCAGCGTGCCCGTCTCGGCGACGCCGGCAAAGGCGTGGCTGACGCCAATCTCGTCGCGCCCGTTTGACGCGCCATGGCTCACCGTCAGCGCCTGGCCATTCCACGGCATGGCGGCAAGGCGCGGATCGGCGCCCATGCGCACTGCGGCCGGCAGGTTGCGTTCGCGCAGGTAGCGCGCGATCTCTCCCGGCACATCGTCTCGGCTGGCGACACGGGCGGTGGAGGAATGCACCGCCTCGGCCATGGTCACGAACAGGCGGATGCGCTCCTCATCGGGCAACTGGCCGCGCGCCGGCACGACGCCCTTCGGCGCTTCGGCGAGACGCTGCGCCACTGCGGCGCGGCGCGCGCCGTCATCGGCGCGGTCGCCGCCATTGGCGTTGCGGATGCGGGCGAGGATGGCGTCGCGAGCGGTCATGGCGTGGCTCCGGAAAATGCATGCGCCGGACGCAAGGTCGAACAGCACCCCCACCCCTGACCCCTCCCCTCAAGGGGGAGGGGGAGGCGAGCGCCGTGCGCTGATCTGCGCCGTTCAATCCGCGCGCCAAAACTGCCGGGAGGTGCAGTGACGATCATGTTCCCCTCCCCCTTGAGGGGAGGGGCAAGGGGTGGGGGTGAACTTCAGCCAAAATGCCGACACAACTCATCTCACCCTCCCTGCTTCCTTGCTTCGCGTTGCTTCCATTGCTGCAAGAAGGTGCGGCCCTGCGGCGCGGGAAGGTCGCGATGGGCGGTCCAGCCGCCAGCGAGCGGCAACGAGCGGAAGCGCCCGCGCATCCGCCCGAACGCGGCGAGCGCCGGAATGGCGAAGGATACCGCCGTGCGGTACAGCGCCGGCCGCCGGGCGAACCATGCCCACACCCCGAGACCCCACCGCTGTGTCGCCGGGTTGAGATGGCGCTCGAATTCGCGCTCGCGCCAATGGCGCATCATCTTCGGCAACGGGATGCGCATCGGGCAAACGCTCTCGCACCGGCCGCAGAAGGTCGATGCGTTCGGCAGTTGCCCGCCCTTTTCCACCCCGATCAGCGAGGGTGTCAGCACCGCGCCCATCGGACCCGGATAGACCCAGCCATAGGCGTGGCCGCCGACAGCGTGATAGACCGGACAATGATTCATGCACGCACCGCAACGAATGCAGCGCAGCATGTCCTGGAACTGCGTGCCCAGCATTGAGGAGCGGCCGTTGTCGAGCACCACCACATGGTAT
>CALMYO010000275.1 GCA_937873685.1 uncultured Paracoccaceae bacterium | reverse complement strand
CGAGCGGGAAATGCCACGCCATTCGACCGTTTGCCGCAAAGTCTGATTTTTGGGGCGGATGCGTTGGCTTGGAAACCCGTGGCATTCGTATTGGCCAGTTTGCAGCAGCAAGCGACCACGATCCCTGGCGGGTCCTTCGCGTGTCGAGGAGCGAACAAGATTTTGCAGTTGCAGGCAATCCGTGTTACTCTAAAGTCGGCAAATACTTGCGACAAATGGGGAAGCGACAGATGTCTGTCATCACTGTCACTCTTGGAAGCGACACCACGGCGCCGGGCGACGGCCTGATCTCGCTTCGCGAGGCCGTGGCAATGGCGCGGGCAAGCGCCGGCCCGGACACGATCCGCTTCGCCGAAGGATTGATGCGGATCGAAATCAACGACGAGGCGCTGGAAATTGCTGCGGGCGAGAACCTGACGATTGTCGGTGATCGCAACGGCGACGGTATTGGCGATGTCTATCTCGACGGCGAACTGAACCACCACTTCACCGTGCTTTCCGGTGCGACGCTGACACTCATCGGCATGGATGTCGTGAGCGGATATGGGGCGCCCGGCAACGGTGAAGCCGGTGTGCGCGGCGCGAATGGCGTACAGGGCGAACAGGGTTGGGGCCGGGCCAATATCGGTTCTGCCGTCGACCTCTACAACGGCTTCGACGGCGCGCAGGGCGAGGACGGAACTGACGGGACGCACGGGCTTTCCGGCGAAACAGCGCCGGTCGCGGCCGGGGCGATCGTGAACTACGGTACCTTGTTTCTTGAAAAGGTGGGTTTCGGCCGCAACAAGGCGTTCGGTGGTGTCGGCGGCAATGGCGGACAAGGCGGCGATGGCGGGCAGGGCGGCGCTGGCGGCGAGGGTATCGAGGGAGGGCGGTCTCGTCCCCTCGAAACGGAGCCTTTCGCGGCCTTCGGAAGGGACATCAACGGCGGGCAGGGCGGGCGCGGCGGCGACAGCGGTTATGGCGGCAACGGCGGCGATGGTGGCGATGGCGGAAGCGCAGCCGGCGCGATCTTCAACGCGCAGGGCGGCGCGGTAACGCTGACCGATGTGACCTTCGGCGGCGGCATGACGTTGCGCGGCGTGTGGGGTCCGAACACGGCGCAAGGCGGGCTCGGCGGCAATCCCGGTTCGGGCGGTTTCGGGGGATTGGGCATCAGCGGCGGCGCGGGCGGGAATGCAGGCTATCATGACCAGTATGTCGACGTGAATTTCCACATTTTCAACGCCGGAAATGCCGGAGATGGCGGTAACGGCGGCAATGGCGGCGCAGGCGGCAACGGCGGCGCCTATGGTGCGGCCGGCGATGCGGCGGGCGCGCTGCTGAACGAAGGCGTCATCACCGGAAGGGCAGCGTTTGTCGGCAATACCGCAACGACTGCGGACGCATGGTCCTCGATCGCTGCGGCCGGACGTGGTGTCGGTGGGCATGGCG
>CALMYO010000274.1 GCA_937873685.1 uncultured Paracoccaceae bacterium | reverse complement strand
GCCCTCCATCGTGAAGCCGGGGAGCTGCTTCTCGGTGAGGACGGTGTAGACGCCCTCGGGGAAGGGCTGTTGCTCGATCCGGGTGCGGCCCAGTCGGCCGCCCAGGATGATGACGAAGCTCTTGCCCGTCGTCGTGGCGAGCACGATCTCTCGGATGTCGGAGCGAAGGTCGATGCCGGTGCGCGACTTGATCCGCTCGACGTGGCTCTCGAGCCCAGGCTGGTCCTCCAGGGCCGAGAGCACGTTCTTCCGGAACGGCTCGTAGAGGTAGAGCTCTCGACCGTCGAGACGGACGACCACGCTCGAGCCCGTGGGGATGTGCTGCGGCGCGGTCGGTCGGTAGCGCCAGACGAAGAAGTAGAACGCGAGCGGGCCCGCGATGGAGGCGAACAGGAGGCCGCCCACGAGGAAGTAGACCCAGCTCCGCAGCGGCTTCTTCGGCGCCTCCGCCTCGGCGAGGGCTTCTGTCTCGGCGGGCGCCTCCGCCTCTGGCGGCCGGGTCCCCCTGGGGCGCGGCCCCCCCGCGGGCGCCCGCGCCGCGACCTGGGGCCGCCCCCGCGCGGGCGGCGGTGGGGTTGACGATTGTCGGGGAAAGGGGGCGGACGGGCACACCCCGTCCATAGCCAGATTCGCCCGCCGATGCGAGGCGTCGAACAGGATCAGAACAGCGGCGCGTATTTCCAGTTATCGGCGTCGGGCGTCACCACGTCGAGATCGTAGCCGGCCGCCTGCAGCCGCCTGGCGTCGGCCAACCCGTGCAGGGCGGCTTCATCAACCAGTGCGCGGCCGCGCGCCTCGTCGCGCGCGACGCCGTGGCCGCGAAGCAGGTCGATGCCGTAGTTGAACTTGCCGACCGGGTCGCCGGCCTCGGCCGCGCGGCGATCCCATTGCGCCGCCGCGTCAGGATCATAAGGGCCGGCAAGGCCGTTGTTGTCGAGTTGGCTCATCCAGGTCATCGCCCGGGTCCACCCGTCGTCGGCGCAGGCGGAAAACACCTCGCGCGCGTTGCCGTGCTTGCCCTGCTTGGTCATCATGTAGCCAACGGCGCAGTTCGTCATCGAGGTTTCACCGCGGCGGATATTGTCGATCACGCGGTTGAGCGTCATCTCCTCGGGATTGGTAACGCCGCCGGGATCGAGTTCCTCCGATGCGGCGGCCGGGGTGACAAGCAACAAGAGCAGAAGCAGGCGGCGCATGGCGACATTTCCCGTTGTACGTTCCGAAGGGTAGCGATGCGTCAGCCAATGTCAAACAGGGAAGCTTCGCGGCATTGCGGGCGAAATCCAGCGCCGGGCAATTGGGCATTGCAGGCGCAAAAGGGCTGTACCGCGCAGGCATGAATCTGCCAGTGGCTGTGCGATGCCAGGGCCCAATGATCCTGACTGTGACCCTTTCGCGACATTTCCGACAAATCATGGCCAAAACATGCGGTTTGGAAGGCCGGATATTGACCGTAACAAAACAAACGTGGATATGTGGCGCTCGACAGTTGGAAGGAATCAGCACCCCATGATCTCCCGAAAAAATGCGCGCTTCATGTCACTTCGCTCCCGCCTCCTCGCGTCCGCCGCCGCCGTACTGGCCGGCGTGTCTGCGGCCCAGGCGGGCGACAATATCGACAACGGCACAATACAACTCGGTATCAACGATTTCGGCACTCTGGTGCGCGGCGGCGTCGGCCTGACATTCATCCCGACAGACGCGGAGGCACTGGCGCCGGGTTGCGCCTGCGAAGGCTGGGGTGTCGCCGATTTCGGCGTCGGCACCGGTTTTGGGCGCAGCGAGTCCAACGGCAATTCGGGCACGGGCACCGCGACCTTCGCGGTAAGCGGAACCGGAACGCTTGCCAGTTCGGGTGGTTCTGCGGCGATTTCGACAACGACGATCCAGGAAGGCGGAACGGATTTCGCCCGCGTCGTCCACGATTTCAAGCCGAGCTCGAACGCCAACCTCTATCAGGTTGACGTGACGATCACCAATATCGGCGGTCTGCCGATCACCAACCTCACCTATCGCCGGGTGATGGACTGGGACGTGCCGCCGACAACGTTCAGCGAGTTCGTGACCATCCAGGGCTGGCCGGCGGCAGCGCTGCGCGCCTCGTCGGATGACGGATTTGAAAATCCGAACCCGAATGCGGCGACACTCGAGACGATCGCCGCCGACGCGGTGAAGGACGGGAACTTCTCCAACAGCGGCCCTGCCGATCACGGCGCGGCCTTCGATTTCGGTTTCGGCGAGATCGCGCCGGGCGCAGACCAGACCTTCACCATCTATTACGGCGCGGCCGAGAATGTCGACGCGGCGCTGGCTGCGCTGGGTGCAGTCGGTGCGGAAGTGTATTCGCTCGGCTTCCCGAATGACGGTTCGGGCGGTCCCAACCCGACCGGTGCGCCGAACACCTTCATCTTCGCCTTTGCCGGCGTCGGCGGCACGCCGGTTGGCCCGGTAACCGGACCCCAAGGCGAACTGGAACTGCTGCGTTCGCTCGGAGTCTTCGTTGCCCGCGCCGCAATGAACGATCCGATCCTGCGCATGGATGGACTGACCAGCGGCGGTGAATCGAAGAGCAACGGCCAGGTTGAGCCCGGCTTCCGCTTCCTTGCGACCGGCGGCCTGTCGAACAGCGACTTTGAGACCCAGAGCGGCCTCGATGCCGACATCGACATCGCGCGCGGCGGCATTGCCGCCGAGATGGTGTTCGAGAACGGTGGTGCGCTTGTTGGTCCGCGCGCCGGGATCGGCGTCGATTTCTCGCGGGCCGACGGCAAGCTGGCGAACGGGTCGACTGGCGATCTCAGCGCGACGACGATCTACGCTTATGCCGGCACGTCGTTCGAGAACGGCGCCTATGTCGACGCCACGCTCGGCTACAGCTTCCTGAACTATGATCTGCTGCGCGCGGTCGGCGCCGGCGACTTCATGGCTTCTCCGGACGGGCACCAGTTCTCGTTCAACGCCAATGCAGGCATCGACCGCGTGATCGACACCGGCGGCAAGATGCCGGGCGAACTCACTGCCGGCGTTTTCGGCTCGGTGCTCTATACCAGCACCAGCATCGATGGCGGAACGGAAACCAGCGCCACACTGCCGACCGGCGTGGTCAGCCTCGACGGGCAGGACGTGACCGCCTACAGCACCCGGCTTGGCGGACGGCTGAGCTATCTGATGAGCGGCGGTGGCCAGACCAACACACGCGCCACCGTTTGGGCAGCTTGGGAGCACCAGCATATCGGTGGCGGCGACGTGACCGGAAGCACGGCCGGCGGTACGCCTTTCACGATCGCAGTCGGCGATGTCAATCGCGACATCGGTGTCATCGGTGTGCGCCTGGCGGCGGAAAGCGCCAACAAGTTCACCTTCTCGGGTGAATACGAGGGTGGCTTCGGCGCCAACTTCCAGCGCCACAATTTCATGGCCAAGCTGAAGGTCAAGATGAACTGATCGGCCGTATTGTCGACATCATGCGGAAAGCCGGCCATGCGCCGGCTTTTTCTTTTTTGGCTCCAACGACTACGCGCGATCAGTTGCCGGAATTGCCGGTGAAACCGCGCACAGAAATGTTGATGTCGCCCCAATCGGCAAGCGGTACGGGGTTTGTCGTGTCACGGGCGTCTACGACAGACCAGCCTTGCCCGGTTAGAAGCAATGCCACCGGATGGACCACGACAGGCCTTGTGCTACGCGCGCGAAGGCGCACCATCCGGCCTGATCGCAAGGCCCCGGCCAACGCCGCGACACGCGGATCAGCGGGTTCTTGAGCGGGCATTTCGGCGCGGAACTGGGTCTGCGTACGCCGCACGGTCTCGCGCGCCTTGTCGGGCAGGGATTCGACCAGTTTCGACGCCGCGCGCTTGCCGGCGTTTTCCAGGCCAAGCACCCGAAGCACAGGCTGGCTGAAAGTGAGCATCACTGCGAGCGCCTCCGCCTCCTCGTCGGCAAGTCCGGTCAGGCGGGTGCGATAGTTGAAGCCGAGTTCAATGCCGCCCTGATTGCCTTGCAGCACCACAATCGGCAGGCCGGCCTCGGTCATCGCGTCGACATCGCGCAAGATTGTGCGGCGCGAAACCTCCAGTTCGCGCGCCAGAGCCGCGCTGGTCATGCGGCCGCGGTTCTGCAGCAGGAGCAGCATGTGCAACAATCGCGATGCGCGCATGGAAGACCATTTCGAACATGACAGAAGATGTCACATTAAGGCAGCTATGGCACTTCCGGCAACATGGAGGCCCGGATGAAAACCGTCGAAGTGCGCCGCATGATCGCGGCTGACACCGCCCGGATATGGGCCGTGCTGAGCGATCCGGCAAAGCTGGCAAGCGGCCGGCTGGGCGTCACGCGCATCGAGGGACGGATTGGCGCTGGGGAAAGGTTCAAACTGTGGTCGGAGGCCAGCCCCGGCCGCGCCTTTCCGCTCAAGGTGACGGCGTACGAACCTGGAAGGCGCATGGTCTGGGAAGGCGGCATGCCGCTCGGCCTGTTTCACGGCAAGCGCGAATTCGTGCTCACGCCGGGGCCGGGCGCGACGGATTTTCACATGCGCGAACAGTTCACCGGGCTATTGTCCGGCCCGATCACCCGTTCGATGCCGGACATGCAGCCGTTCTTCGACCGGTTCGCAGATGGGCTGAAGGCGATTGCCGAAGGAGGAAACGCATGAACATGATCACCCATGGCAGCGGCGAGAAGGACGATCCGTGGATCCTGAAGACGCCGCCGTTGAGTTCCGAGTTCAGGGCCTGGCGCGACGAATCGAAAGATCCGCCCGCGCTTGTCGTGGAAGTGGGCGCTACTGTCCTGTCCTACCAGCTGCGCGCGCTTGACGACGCCCATGCCATGCTGGTCGCCCATGGCGACTGGATGGAGCTTGGCAATGCCGACGAGGGCAAGCCGGTGAAGGAGGGCACGCTGGAAGCCTGGGCGCGCAGTCCGGACAACCCGGTTGGCGGCTACTACGGCTTGCGCAAGGGTTATCGCGGGCGCTTCGCAAACTACGTGGCGCCGGTGCTGGAACTGCTCGGCCTTGCCGATCTCGAGCACAATCCCCGCAACAATCGCATTCGCGGGCGTGTGCCGGAATAGGCCAGCGGCCGGCCGGCCGGACAACGCGCCGTTGGCTCACGCGCCGTTGGTCGTCTGGCCCAGCAGCCAGTCGCGCACGCGCTCCGCATTGCGGCCGATCCGCGCTCCGGCCGGCCAGACGACGTGGAACCCCTTGCCTGAGCGCATCCAGTGGTCTGTAATCTGCACCAGCACGCCCGCCTCCACCATGCGGGCGGTCAGGTGGCGCCAGCCGAGCGCGATGCCCTGGCCTTCGAGCACCGCCTGGATGACCAGCGTGTAGTCGTTGATGGTGAGGCCGCGGATCGCCACCTTGCCGTTGACCCCGGCGGAAAAGAACCAGTCGTTCCAGTCGGCTGCCGGCCGGTAGGGTTCCTCAAGGTGGATCAACCGGTGACGCGTCAGTTCGGCAACCGTGGCCGGCGCGCCGTGCCGTTCCACATAGACCGGCGAGGCAACGGCGCAGACTTCCTCGGGTTCGAGAAGCGCTGATTCGTAACCCGGCCAGTCGCCGCTCGCGCCGCCTCGTATGCCGAGCGGAACGTTCTCCGAAACGAGGTCGATATCGCGGTCGGCGGTCTGGATGCGCAAATCGACGCCCGGCAGCGCCTCGCGCAACTGGCCGATGCGCGGCATCATCCAGAAGGCGGCAAAGGCGGTCGAGGCAGACAGCGTGACGTGACCGCCCTGGCCGCGGGCGCTGACCTCTTGCGCGGATTTGCGGATATGCGACAGGCCAAGCGTCACGTCTGCGAGGAAGCGGTTGCCGGCCTCCGTGAGGTCGACACGCCGATGCCCGCGCACGAACAGGCGCACGCCGAGACGGTCTTCCAGCGAGCGGATGGCATAGGACACGGCAGCCTGCGTCATGCCGAGTTCGCGGCCGGCCGCGGTGAAGCTGCCCAGCCTTCCGGCGGATTCGAACACGATCAGGCTGCCGGCGGAGGGGAGAAGCTGGCGAAGCGTTTGCATAAATGCAGCTTATGCTGATGGCGAAAAATTGCCAGCGCCACAAAGCGACGGCGCCGATGTAATCTGCGCAGCACAAGGGAGAGACGACGATGGAAGCGATGGCGACGGAAGCCCAGGCGAATGCACCGCGGCGTGAGCGCGGCGGGCGCGCGCAGCGCCAGAAGGAACGCTCGGGCGGGCCGGCGGCCGTGCACCGGCCCTACATCATGCGCAACATCCCGACCTACGACATTCTGTCGGAGGAAAACCTTGTTCGCATCGAACAGACCGCCGACCGCATCCTGTCGGAAATCGGCATCCAGTTCCGCGACGATCCCGCAGCGCTCGCCCACTGGAAGCGTGCGGGCGCAAAGCTCGACGGCGAACTGGTGCGGTTCGAACCCGGCATGCTGCAGGAGATCCTGAAGACCGCGCCGGCGCAATTCACCCAGCATGCGCGCAACCCGGCCAACAACGTGGTTGTCGGCGGCAAGTCGGTGGTGTTTGCGCCGTCCTATGGCTGTCCCTTCGTGATGGATCTCGACAAGGGCCGCCGCTACGGCACGATCGAGGATTTCCGCAATTTCGTGAAGCTGGCGCAATCCTCGCCCTGGATGCACCATTCCGGGGGCACGATCTGCGAACCGGTCGACGTGCCGGTCAACAAGCGCCATCTCGACATGGTCTACAGCCATATCCGCTATTCCGACCGCGGCTTCATGGGATCGGTGACGGCGGAAAGCCGTGCCGAGGATTCAATCGAGATGTGCCGCATCCTGTTCGGCGCCGGTTTCGTCGAGGAGAACTGCGTCATCCTCGGCAATGTCAACGTCAACTCGCCGCTGGTGTGGGACGCAACGATGACCACGGCGCTGCGCGCCTATGCCCGCGCCAACCAGGCGGCGGTGGTCGTGCCGTTCATCCTCGGCGGCGCGATGGTGACGACAGCCGGCGCGATTGCGCAGGCGCATGCGGAAACCATGGCCGGCTGCGCGTTGGCGCAGCTCGAGCGGCCGGGCGCGCCGGTGGTCTACGGCAATTTCCTGTCGTCGATGTCGCTGCGGTCCGGGTCGCCGACCTTCGGCACGCCGGAGCCGGCGATCGGCTCGATGGTGGTCGGGCAATTGGCGCGGCGGCTAAACCTGCCGCTGCGCTGCTCCGGCAATTTCACCACGTCGAAGCTGCCGGACGCGCACGCGATGAACGAATCGACCATGTCGATGCTGGCGGCGATCCACTGCGGCGCCAATTTCGTGCTGCATTCGGCCGGATTCCTCGACGGGCTGCTGTCGATGTCCTACGAGAAGTTCATGCTCGACGCCGATTTCTGCGGCGCGCTGCATTCCTATCTCGACGGGGTGAAAATCGACGACAACGAACTGGCGCTGGATGCGTTTCGCGAGGTCGGGCCGGGCAGCCATTTCTTCGGCTGCGGCCATACGATGGCCAATTACGAGACGGCGTTCTGGGATTCCGCGCTTGCCGACAACGAGCCCTACGAGAAATGGGAGGCGGCCGGCAGTCATGACGCCGCATACCGCGCCAACCTGTTGTGGAAGAAGAAACTCGCCGAATACGAGGCGCCGGCGCTCGACGAAGGCGTCGACGAGGCGCTGAAGGATTTCATCGCGCGCCGCAAGGCGTCGATGGAGGATGCGTGGTATTGATGGCGGGGTTGTAGCGGGGGTGCTAGGCTGACACCATGACCAGATCGCTTGAACAGGCCATATCACGCGCCAAGGCGCTGCCCAGTGACGTACAGGACCGGATCGCAGAAACGGTCTTGTGGATGGCGGAGCATGAGCGTTCGCAGAGTGTCGTCCTGAGCGAGTCCGACAAAAAGGCAATCGAAGAGGGGTTGGCAGAACTTGACCGTGGCGAGTTCGTTTCAGAGGCGGAAATGGAGGGTATTTGGGTAAGGTACCGCGCCTGAAACTCCGCTATTCGCCGCGCGCACGACGGGAGATCGATGGAATTCTGTCCCACATTCGCCGTTCGTCACCATATGGTGCGTCATCTGTCGCTGCGAGATTGGAAGAGTTGATCGCGAGGATCCGTGTCTTTCCGGATCTCGGCCGCAAAACAGAAGTGAATGGTGTGCGTCAAATCAACGCGAACCCGTATCCTTATGTGATCATTTATCGCACATCTGAAGAGATGATCGAAATCGTGACTGTTCGCCATTCGGCACGGGAGGATGCTCATGAACCGCCATCTTGAGCTTCAGCGATTTGTCTGGGGCGAGAAGATATGTGACACTGATGGTGGTGAAGCTGCAGGAGTGGTAGGCAGATGCCATGACCCAATTGCTTGAACAGGCCATTGAAGCCGCTCGCCAACTCACTGCCGAAGAACAGGACGAACTTGCGCGTTCGATCCTGGCCTATGCGACGCGCGCCGAGGCCGAGCCGGTGCGGCTCACCGAACGGGACAAGGCGGCTATTGCACGAGCAAGGGAAGCGGCCGCCCAGGGCCGGTTTGCAACCGAACAGGACGTTCGCGCGGTATGGGCGAAGCACGGCCTCTGACCGTTGTTTATACCGAACCGGGATTGCGCGATCTCGACGCCATACTCACCTATCTCGGTCAGCACAGCCCGGCTTCTGCAATCCGGGTCGGCTCGCGCATTCGCGAAATGATCGATGAACTCGCATACTTTCCTTTTCAAGGGCGGTCATCCGATGTCGAAGGCGTACGTTTCGTCAATGTCCGACCATACCCTTATCTCGTCTTCTACGAGATTTCTGGTGAGACACTTCAGGTTCTCTTTATACGTCACGGAGCGCGTGAGGATGCGTATGACCTATCCGAACTTGGCAATTAACGCTGTTTTTGCGGCGACAATTTCTCTCGCCACCGCCCCCGCCCTTGCCCAGGCGCCGGCCGACCTGGTGCGCCCGTTCTATACCGGCGAGCATTTCGAGACCGATCCGGAAATCCGCGACGCCTTCTTTGCCGGGGCGGCAGCCGAGATGCTGGCGAAGAACGAAAAGCAGCAGGAAATCGAGGAAGGGGTCGGCTGCATCGATTTCTCGCTCGCCTTCGATGCGCAGGATTACGACCAGGAGGAGACCAACCGCACGCTGAAGCTTGACGAAACGGTGAGCGGCGACACGTCCAAGGTGGTGGCGCGGTTCGACCTGTTCGGCCAGCCGCGGGTCATCGACTGGACGCTTGCGATGACGCCGCTGGGCTGGCGCATCACCGACATCGCCTCACCGGAAACCGGCTGGCGGCTGAGCGGGTTCGATTGCGGCGGGCAATGAGCATGCCGGACGCCACCGCACCGAAAGGGCAGACGATGTCCCGGGAAGGCTTCGGCGTTCCCGCCACCATGTCGGCCGTGCTACTGACTGGCCATGGCGGGTCGGGGAAGCTGGAGTTCCGAACCGACGTCGCCACCCCTTCGCCGCGCGCGGGCGCGGTGGTGATCAGGGTGCGGGCGGCCGGCGTCAACAACACCGACATCAACACCCGCACCGGCTGGTATGCAAAATCCGTCACCGGCGCTTCCGGCGAGGCAGGCGTCGCCGCGACGGGCGAGAATGGCGGATGGACCGGCGCGCTGAAATTTCCGCGCATCCAGGGCGCCGATTGCTTCGGTGATATCGTTGCTGTCGGGCCGGGTGTCGATACTGCGCGCATCGGCCAGCCGGTGCTCGTCGCCACCATGCAGAACGGACTCGGCAATGGCGAACCGTATTCCTTCGGCACGCTCGGCTCTGAATGCGATGGCGCGTTTGCGCAGTATTGCATGGCGCTCTCGGCCGAGGCGCACCGTGTCGACAGCACGCTGAGCGATGCGGAACTCGGCGCGATCCCTTGCGCCTGGTCCACCGCCGAGGGCATGCTGCAGCGCATCGGCCTTGGCGCCGGTGAGCGCGTGCTGGTCACGGGCGCTTCGGGCGGCGTCGGGCTTGCGGCGGTGCAACTGGCGAAGCTGCGCGGCGCAGCGGTTGCCGCGCAAAGCGCGCCGGACAAGGCGCAAGCGGTGCGCGATTGCGGCGCAGACGAGATCGTCGGCCGCGAGGCGATCGGCGCCGATGCGCTCGCCGAGAACGGCTTCGATGCGATTGTCGACGTGGTGGGCGGACCGCAGTTTGCGCACATGCCACGGCTTTTGCGGCCGGGCGGACGCTATGTCGCCTGCGGGGCGATTGCCGGGCCGATGGTCGGTTTCGACCTGCGCGACCTCTACCTGAAGGACCTCTCGCTGCACGGCGCGACGTGGCAGCCGCCCGGCGTGTTCGAGGCGCTGGTCGGTCACGTCAACAATGGTCGCCTGAAGCCGCTGGTTTCGAAGATATTTCCCCTGCGCGACATCGCGGCGGCGCAAGAGGCTTTCCTTTCCAAGCAATATCCGGGCAAGATCGTGCTCATTCCCTGAACACGATCCGCAATCCGGCAGCCAAGGCTTCTATCATGTCCAACGATCCGCTGCTCCAGCCCTTCCAGCTCCGGCATCTGACGCTGAAGAACCGCGTCATGTCGACCAGCCACGAGCCGGCCTATTCCGAGGACGGCATGCCGAAAGACCGCTACCGGCTCTACCACCTGGAAAAGGCGAAGGGCGGCATCGCGCTGACCATGACCGCCGGATCGGCGATCGTGTCGCAGGATTCCCCGCCGGCCTTCGGCAATTTGCACGCCTACAAGGACGAGATTGTGCCTTGGCTGAAGCGGCTCGCCGACGATTGCCATGACGAGGGCTGTGCGGTGATGATCCAGATCACCCATCTCGGCCGGCGCACGGGCTGGAACAAGGAGGACTGGCTGCCGGTGCTGGCGCCGTCATCCGTGCGCGAACCGGCGCATCGCGCCTTTCCCAAAACGATGGAGGACTGGGATATCGAGCGGATCGTCGCCGACTATGCCGCTGCGGCCCAGCGCATGCAGGCGGCAGGTCTCGATGGCATCGAGTTCGAATCCTACGGTCACCTGATGGACGGCTTCTGGTCGCCGGCGACCAACAGGCGCGAGGACGAATGGGGCGGATCGCTCGACAACCGGCTGCGTTTTACATGGCGCGTCATCGATGCGGTGCGCGCCGCCGTCGGCAACGATTTCCTGGTCGGCATCCGCATGGTGGCGGACGAGGACATGGAAGGCGGCATAACGCGTGAGGAAGGCGTGGAGATCGCCCGGCGCATCGCGTCGTCTGGCAAGTTCGATTTCATCAACCTGATCCGCGGGCACATCGATTCCGACGCTGCCCTGTCGAAGGTGATCCCGATACAGGGCATGGCGTCTGCCCCGCATCTGGATTTTGCCGGCGAGGTGCGCGAAGCAACCAGGTTCCCGGTGTTTCACGCCGCGCGGATCTCCGACGTCGCCACTGCGCGCCATGCGATCGCCGCCGGCAAGCTCGACATGGTCGGCATGACGCGCGCGCATATCGCCGATCCGCATATCGTAGTGAAAACCATGCGGGGCGAGGAACATCGCATTCGCCCCTGCGTCGGCGCGACCTACTGCCTCGACCGCATCTACGAAGGCGGCGGGGCGCTGTGCATCCACAACGCGGCGACCGGGCGCGAGGCCAGCGTGCCGCATGCGATTGCGCGCTCGCCGCAGCCGGGTAAGCGCGTCGTTGTGGTCGGCGCGGGACCGGCGGGGCTGGAGGCGGCGCGCGTCGCCGCCGAGCGCGGCCACGACGTCACCGTGCTGGAGGCGGCGAGCCAGGCTGGCGGGCAGGTGCTGCTGATGGTGAAGAACCCGCGCCGGCGCGACATGATCGGCATCGTCGACTGGCGTCTGGCGGAGCTTGAACGGCTTGGCGTCGACATCCGCTATGATACTTACGCCGAGGCCGAGGACATGCAGGCGCTCGCCCCCGATGTCGCGATCGTCGCCACTGGCGGCGTGCCGCAGAACCCGCCATTGAAGTCAGGCGACGACCTCGTCACCTCGTCCTGGGATATCGTTTCCGGTCAGGCGAAGCCCGGCGAGACGGTGCTGCTGTTCGATGACAACGGCAACCATCCGGGCATGACGGCTGCCGAGATGATCGCGCGCGCCGGCTCGAAGCTGGAGATCGTGACGCCCGAACGGTTCTTCGCGCCCGATGTCGGCGGGCTGAACCATGTGCCCTATGGCCGGTTCATCGTCGAGAAGGGCGTGGTGACGACGCTGCACTCCCGCGTTGTCGCCGTGCGGCGAGACGGCAACCGGCTCGTTGCGACGCTTGCATCCGACTATGCCGATGGCTGGAGCGCCGAGCGCACCGTCGACCAGGTGGTGGTGGAGCATGGCACCGCGGCGATGGAGGATCTGTACTTCGCGCTGAAGCCGCTGTCGCGCAATCTGGGTGAGGTGGACTACAAGGTGTTGACGGCAACGCAGCGCCCCTCATCCGGCCCTTCGGACCACCTTCTCCCCGCGGGGGAGAAGGAAGACACGATGCTCTTCCCCACCCGCAACCCGGACGGCCGCTTCATCCTCTACCGCATCGGCGACGCGGTCGCCTCGCGCAACATCCATGCGGGGATTTATGACGCCGTGCGGTTGGGGATCAGGTGGTAGAGAAATGACCGGCCGCTCTGGATTGCAAACGGGACGGTTGCGCCACGCACTTCTGGCTTTCCCGGTCATCCTGGCCGGGGGCCAGAGCGAACCAGTCGAACGCATCGACCAACTCGCCGCGCAACTCGACGGCGGGGCCTGCATCTTCGAGCACGATGGTTCGCAGTGCCGCGCCCGATCCCCCGGCCTGACCGAGCGCCTTCTTGGCCTCGTTGCTGCGCGGGACAGCCAGTGCGAACTCTGGGCCGTGCATTGCCTCGGAGACGAGGCGACGCCGCAGGCATATACGCTTCTCGCCGGGGTGCTGAAGGAAAAGGCCGACGTCCAGACCTGCGACGGCGTGGTTCCGGTTCGCAGCGAAGCGGCGCGGCTGTTGGGGCAGAGTGGCGATCCGGCCATGGCGCCGGCGCTGGAGGCCTATGTTGCCTCCGATCCGCGCCAGGTGCTGTCGTCCGGCGCGACCGGCTGCGACGCGAGGCCGGAAGATATACGGCCGGCAATCGAGGCAATCCGGAAACTGACGGCCGGGGAGTAGGTTATTGCTTGGCCGGGCCTTCAGTTCCACACCGCCTCCACTTTTTGCGGCCCGCGGAAAGCCCAGCCGGCGAAGCGCACGGCTTGCGGGTCGACAAGGCGCAAGCCCTCCAGCCGCTCAAAGGCCAGCCTGACGCCGATTTCGGCGACCAGCACGCGCGACGCCCAGGCGCCGGCGCAGAAATGCGGGCCGGCGCCGAACGACACGGCCTTCGCCGTGTCGCGTCGCACGTCGAACCGGTCGGCATCGGCAAAATGCGCCTCGTCGCGGTTGGCCGAGCCGAACATCAGGAAGACGCGGCTTTCGGGCGTAAAATCGACTGGTGCGTCGATTTCGGGCGGGGCAACGCGTCTAGCGGTCCATGGCTGCGGCGTGTAGGTGAAAGGCTGGGCGACACGGCGCGGCGACATACCGATCGGCGCGTTCCAGCGGGCGTATTCCTCGAACACCTGCATCCAGCTTGCCTCGCCGGCGCGGACCAGCGCGAGCTGACCGGGATTGGTGAGCAGCGCAAAGATGCAGCCGGCAATCGCTTCACGCGGCTCGTTCTGGCCGCCGGAAATTGCCAGCTTCACATTGGCGCGGATGCTGTCTATCGGCAGGCCGGCCTCCAGCATCACCGACAGCAGGCTTTCGTCCGGTTCGGCGCGCTTGGCCGGCGTCATGGCGTCGATTGCCACGTCGAGTTCGGCGGTCGCGGCATGGCAGCGCGCCGCGATGTCGGGATTGCCTGCATAGTTGGCGATGCCGTCGATCATTGCCTGCGAACAGGCGTCCATGCGGCGCCATGTGAGATTGGTCAGGCCGGTCAGAAGCTTCAACGCCTCGCCGGAAAGCCGCATCGCCCAATCCGTCACCAAGTCGCCGCGTCCTTGCGGCCGCAGATCTTCAAGGATGACCTCGGCGTGGCGCTCGAACTGCGCCCGCCAAGTGTCGCGCACAACGCGCGGATTTAGGCTGCGGGCGATCACTTGCCGCTCGGCGGCGTGCGCTTCGCCGTCCTTGCGCATCAGATTGTAGCCCATGAGCACGTTCATCAGCCCGCCGGGCTGGTGGGAGGAAAAAACTGCGACGTTCTTCTCGCAGACGAACACGTCATCGCGCCGCGTAATCAGCGTCGCGCCAAGCTGCGGCACAAAACACACCGGCGCTCGCGCGCGCATCCGCGCCAGCGTCGGGTAGGGGTCGGCGTGAAACGCTATCGGGTCGATGTCGAAGACCGGCGCGTCGGCCATGGCGCAAGCTCCCGTTTTTCCGACCAGACTATCCGAAGCGGCGCGCAAGCAAAGCGCAAATGAGAACGGTCAGAGCTCTCGCCCCGGCCGTTGGTTGTCAGGTAACACGCCGCCAGTTCAGCCGGCGCGCTTTTCCAGCTTCAGCACCTTGGCTGCGCCACGCACCGAATGCAGTTCCAGCCAGTCCGTCGCTTCCTCGGCCGGCATCGGGAAGGCGATGCCGTAGCCCTGGGCGTCCATACAGCCGAGCGCGCGCAACTGCGCCAGTTCTTCGGCCGTCTCCGCTCCCTCGGCGACGATCGAAATACCAAGACCCTTGCCGAGTTCGACGATGGCGCGCACGATCTTGGCGTTGTCGGCATCGTTGTCGATGTTGCGCACAAAGCGGCGGTCGATCTTCAAGCGGTCGATTTCGTTGGCGTTGACATGGGCAAGCGAGGCGTAGCCGGTGCCGAAATCGTCCAGCTCCAAATGAATGCCGGCGGCGCGCAGGCGACGCAGACGCGCATAGACGCCATGACGATCCTCGTCGAGCATGACCGATTCGACGATCTCCACCGACAGTTTCTCGCGCGGCAGCCCTGCTTCCGAAACTTCGCGCAGCAGGAAATCGACAAAGGAATCCTGCTGCAGTTCTGACGCCGAGGCGTTGATCGCAAGGCGGCCGAAATCGATGCGGGCATGATGCCATTCCGCCGCCTGGTGGATCGCCTTGCGAATGATGATGCGGCCGATCGCATCCATCAGCCCCGCCTTTTCTGCAACGGGGATGAATTCGCCCGGCGCGACATTGCCGCGATGCGCCGGATTCCAGCGCACCAGCGCCTCGACACCGACGACCTTGGAGGTTTCCAGCGATATCTGCGGCTGGTAATTCACCGAGAAGGCGGCGTTGCCGATCGCCTCGCGCAGATCGGCCTCCAGCGCCTTGCGGTTCTCGTGCTCGCGGCGCAGATCGTCGGAGAAGAAGCGCGCGCGTCCGCGGCCTTCCTCCTTTGCCCGATACAGCGCAAGATCGGCATGAACGAGCAACTCCTCAGGCGAGTTCGCGTCCTCCGGGAATACCGCGATGCCTGCGCTGGCGCCCGCCATTACTGTGTTGCCTTCATACATCAGCGGGCGGTTGACCTCGTTGAGGATGCGGCTGGTGACGTCCGCAATATCGCTGGTGGTTCCGATCGCCGTCAGGACGATCACGAACTCGTCGCCGCCGAGACGCGCGCAGATATCGGAGGCGCGCACGCTTGCCCGAAGCCTCTGGGCAATCTCGCACAGCACGAAATCGCCTGCCGCGTGGCCAAAGGTGTCGTTGATATCCTTGAAGTGGTCGAGATCGAGATGCAGCACCGCAATGCGGTCGCGCCGCCGCCGCGAGGTCTCGATCAGCGTTTCGAAATGATCTGAAAGGAAAGCGCGGTTGCGCAGTCCGGTCAGCCCGTCATGGGCGGCAAGATAGGCCATGGAATTGCGCGCGTTCACAAGCTCGTCGGTACGCTCGGCCACCTTGATGGTTAGCGGCCGGAAGATCAGCAGCGCCTCCATGAGCAGCAGGAACAGGGTTGCAACGAACAGGAAGCCGTGCAGGATGACGGTCTTTGACGTATCCGCCGCGCTCTTGGTGGCCATGCGCAGATTCAACGCTTCCCATGCGCCTACAGTCCTGTCTATCAACGCCTCATCGATTGCTTTTGCGTTGTCGATCGCGTCGCGCGCCGCGTTCAGGAACGGCTGGGAAGCGGCGCCCATATCGCCGGCTTCGGCTTCTGTCGCCAACCGGACGAATTGCGCCGGATCAGACTGGAACGGTTCGGCCGACGCGCCGGTCTGCGATGCGCTCTGCAGCCGGATCAGATTGGCTTCGAAAGCGGAGAGCAACCGCGGCATGCGGTTGCGTTCATCGTCGGCGCTGGCGCGCATCGACACCGCACCGATCTGGCGTGCGAGCGTCTGCTGCTGGCCGGCGATGTACTGAATCTCGGCGACGGCGCGGTTGGCGCGCATGATGTCGTCCATCAAGAGATAGGTAGCGGTCACCAGGATCGCCATCAATCCCAGCGCCAGCCAGTAAGCCGCCCTGATATTCCTGATCACGCCGCGATGCGCGTGCGTGATCTCCTGAGCTTGACTGGACATAGGCCCCCACCTCGGTCCTGTTGCATTCGTACTGACTGGCAGCGCTATCATGCGTCCGGTTAACGAAGGGGCCGGCGCGTCCGGGAATCTTGGCGGCTGGTTAACCATTGATTATGCGGTTGAGATCTGTGCAAGGGCATGCCCGAAAATGGAAAGGACTTGGTCGAAACGCACTTGCGGCGTTTGGCATGGCGGTTAAACTTGACGATCGACGGCGTTCACCGACGCGTCGCGAAAATTGCAGGAGATGCGGATGGACAGTCCGGTCAAGGTTGAAATCCGCGACGCCATCGCTTGCGTCATCGTCGACAATCCGCCCGTCAACGCTCTGGGCCATGCCGTGCGCGACGGGCTGGTGCGCTCGCTGTCGAGCGTCTTGGAGGACGACGAAACGCATGCGGTGGTGCTGTGCTGCGAGGGGCGGACGTTCTTTGCAGGCGCCGACATCACCGAGTTCGGCAAGCCGTCGCAGCCGCCGATCCTTCCAGACGTGATCGCGCTGATCGAGGATTTCGACAAGCCGGTGGTGGCGGCGATCCACGGCACGGCGCTCGGTGGTGGCCTGGAGGTGGCGCTCGGCTGCCATTACCGGGTTGCGGTCGAGACGGCCCGGCTCGGCCTGCCCGAGGTGAAGCTCGGCCTCATTCCGGGCGCCGGCGGCACGGTGCGGCTGCCACGGCTGATCGGGCCGAAGGCGGCGCTGGAGATGATCGTCTCCGGCAGACCTATCAGCGCGCGCGCCGCGCTCGCCAACGGCCTCGTCGATGCAGTGTTCGGCGACAATCTGGTGGCGCATGCGATGGCGTTCGCCGCCGAGATCGCCCATTCCGGACGCCGGCCTGTTCCGGTGCGCGAGCGCGACGACGCCATCGCCGCCGCGCGCGCCGGCATGGCGCGGTTCGATGCGGAAGCGGCCGAACTGACGAAGAAGACCCGCGGGCTGGACGCGCCGCATGCCTGCGTCACCGCGGTTCGCAATGCGATCACCATGCCGTTTGACGAGGCGCTCGCGGCCGAACGCGCGATCTTCATGGACCTGCTGCAAAGCGACCAGTCAAAGGCGCAGCGCCACCTGTTCTTCGCCGAACGGGAGGCGACCCGTGTTTCGGGCGTCAGCCGCGAGGACCGGCCGCGCGAGATCGAGCGGGCAGCAGTGATCGGCGCTGGCACGATGGGTGGCGGCATCGCCATGGCGCTTGCCAATGGCGGCCTCGACGTCACGGTGCTGGAGATGAACAACGAGGCGCTCGATCGCGGCTTTGCGACGATCACCCGCAACTACCGCACTTCGGTGGAGCGCGGGTCGATGAGCGCCGACGCCATGGCCGACCGGCTGGCGCGGCTGAAGGGCACGACCGATTTCGCCGATCTTGGCCATGTCGACCTGATCATCGAGGCGGTGTTCGAGGACATCGACGTCAAGCGACAGGTGTTCGAGCGCATCGATTCGGTCGCCCGGCCGGGCGCGGTGCTGGCGACGAACACCTCCTATCTCGATGTCGACCGCATTACCTCGTTCACGAAGCGGCCGGGCGATGTGATCGGCCTGCATTTCTTCTCGCCCGCCAATGTCATGCGCCTGCTGGAGATCGTGCGCGGCGCGCAAACCGCGCCCGACGTGATCGCGACCGCGCTCGATCTTGCCAAGCGCATCGGCAAGGTTCCGGTCGTCGTCGGCGTCTGCCACGGCTTTGTCGGCAACCGCATGCTGTCGGCGCGATCGGCGCAGAACGAGGCGCTGCTGTTGGAAGGCGCGTCGCCGCAGGATGTCGACGCGGCCTTCGCGGAATTCGGCTTCCCGATGGGGCCGTTCCAGATGGGCGATCTTGCCGGCCTCGATATCGGCTGGCGCAATCGCAAGGCGCTCGGCAAGACCGCGCCGATCGCCGATGCGCTGTGCGAGATGGGGCGGTTCGGCCAGAAGACCGGCGCGGGCTTCTATTCCTATGCCGACGGCCCGCGCAACGCCAGGCCGGATCCGGCGGTGGATGCGCTGATCGCCGAAAAGGCGCGTGAGGCGGGTGTGACGCACCGTAAGGTCAGCGCGGGCGAAATCATCGAACGCACCATCCATCCGCTGATCAACGAGGGGGTGCGGATCCTCGAGGAAGGCATTGCCGAACGGCCGGGCGACATCGATACCGTATGGGTCAACGGCTACGGCTTTCCGGTCGGCAAGGGCGGGCCGATGTTTTATGCCGATCTCGTCGGCCTGCCGAAGATCGTCGAACGGCTGGACCATTGGCATGGCGAAACCGGCGCTGCGGTTTTCGAACCGGCGGCGCTGCTGCGCGACCTGGCTGGCCGCGGCGCAAGCCTTGCGAAATGGCGGCGGGACAGCAAATAAGCATCTCCAAACACGGCAAGGACCGCCAACCGGTCCAGCGGAGGAACCCCGGAACATGAGCGAAGCTGTCATCGTCGCCACGGCGCGCACGCCCGTCGGCAAGGCCTATCGCGGCGCATTCAACGACACTGGCGGCGCGACGCTTGCCGCCCACGCCATACGCCATGCGCTCGACCGTTCGGGCCTTGAGGCAGGCGAGATCGAGGACGTGGTGATGGGCTGCGCGATGCAGGAGGGCGCGACCGGTCTCAACGTGGCGCGGCGCGCGCTGCTCGCCGCCGGGCTGCCGGTCACGGTTGCCGGAACCACCATCGACCGGCAGTGCTCGTCCGGCCTGCAGTCGATGGCGCTGCTTGCCAACACGATCCGCAATGACGGCGTGACGGCGGGCGTCGCTGGCGGGGGGGGAAACCCCCGCCCGGGGCAGGAAGAGCAACCCCAAACGCACCCCCCTGTCGGCGACCACGGAACTGCCGCCCGCCCCGCCCCCCCCATGCCCCGGATCGACACCGCAGAAGTGGTCGCGAAGCGCTACGGCGTCTCGCGCGAGCGTCAGGACGAGTATGCGCTCGAAAGCCAGCGCCGCGTCGCCGCCGCCCGCGAGGCCGGGTTTTTCACCGACGAAATTGCGCCGATGACCACGACCATGGCGTCGATCGACAAGGAAACGAAGGCGGTGAGCCAGGCGCAAGTGACCATCGCCCATGACGAGGGGCCGCGCGCCGGAACCACGCTTGAAGGCTTGGCCGGGCTCAAGCCCGTGCGCGAAGGCGGCTGCATCACGGCAGGCAACGCCTCGCAATTGTCCGACGGCGCTTCGGCGCATGTGATGACGAGCGCCGCCGAGGCGTCGCGGCGCGGGTTGACGCCGCTCGGCATTTTCCGCGGCTTTGCCGTCGCCGGCTGCGAGCCGGACGAGATGGGCATCGGACCGGTGTTTGCGGTGCCGCGCCTCCTGAAGCGGCATGCGCTGACGGTCGACGATATCGGGCTGTGGGAACTGAACGAGGCGTTTGCGGTGCAGGTGCTGTATTGCCGCGACCGGCTCGGCATCGATCCGGGCAAGCTCAACGTCAATGGCGGCGCGATCGCGATCGGCCATCCCTACGGCATGAGCGGGGCGCGGCTTGCCGGCCATGCGCTGATCGAGGGCAAGCGCCGCGGCGTGCGCTATGCGGTGGTGACGATGTGCGTCGGCGGCGGCATGGGCGCGGCCGGGCTGTTCGAGATCGTGTGAGGAGACAAGCGATGGATCTGCGGTTCACCGAGGAAGAGCGGGCGTTTCGCGACGAGGTGCGGGCGTTCTTCCATGCCAATGTCGACCCGAAGGTGCGCGAAAAGCTGCTCGATGGCGAGGGCATGGAGAAGGAAGACATCGTCAACTGGCAGCGCACGCTGAACGCCAAGGGCTGGGCAGCGCCCGCCTGGCCGGTCGAATATGGCGGCACCGGCTGGGACGCGATGAAACAATACATCTTCCTTGAGGAGATGCAGAAGACGCCGGCGCCGCAGCCGCTCGCCTTCAACATCAACATGGTCGGGCCGGTGATTTACACTTTCGGCAACGCGGCGCAGAAGGCGCACTACCTGCCGCGCATCCTCAACATCGACGACTGGTGGTGCCAGGGCTTCTCCGAACCTGGCGCCGGCTCCGACCTCGCCTCACTGAAGACGAAGGCGGTGCGCGACGGCGACGCTTACATCGTCAATGGCCAGAAAACCTGGACGACCTTGGCGCAGCATGCCGACTGGATCTTCTGCCTCGTGCGCACCGATCCGTCTGCGCCGAAGCCGCAGATGGGCATTTCATTCCTGCTGATCGACATGAAGACGCCGGGCATCGAGGTGCGCCCGATCGTCACCATCGATGGCGGGCGCGAAATCAACGAGGTGTTCTTCACCGATGTGCGGGTGCCGGCGGAAAACCTCGTCGGCGAGGAGAACCGGGGCTGGGATTACGCCAAGTTCCTGCTCGGGCACGAGCGGGTCAACATCGCGCGCATCGGCATGTCGAAGCAGAAGCTGGCGCGCATCCGCGAACTGGCCGGCAAGGAGATGTCGCGCGGTGCGCCGCTGATCGACGATCCGCGCTTCCGCGAGAAGCTGGCGCAGATCGAGATCGACCTCAAGGCGCTGGAGATCACACAGATGCGGGTGATCGCCAACGAACACAAATACGCGGCGCAGGGCCGGCCGGACCCGGCCTCGTCGATCCTGAAGATCCGCGGTTCGGAATTGCAGCAGGCCACCACTTCTCTGATGATGGAGGTGATGGGGCCCTACGCCATGCCCTACGCCGAGGCGCATGCGCCGGACGGCTGGAACGAGCTGCCGATCGGACCGGACTATGCCGCGCCGGCGTCACCCGCCTATTTCAACTTCCGCAAGGTGTCGATCTACGGAGGATCGAACGAGATCCAGAAGAACATCATCGCCAAGGCGGTGCTGGGGCTGTGAGCGACACACGCAAGGTTTTTCCATGACCACCATCCACGGCCAGACCGCGCCGGGCTTCGCCGCCGTGCGGGAGGCTTTCGAAAGCACGTTTGCCGACGGCTACGAACATGGCGGCGCGGTAGCCGTGATGCTCGACGGCGAGCCGGTGGTCGACCTGTGGGGCGGCCATGCCGATGCGGCGAAGACGAGGCCTTGGCAGCGCGACACGCTGGTCAATGTCTGGTCGGTGACCAAGGGCGTGGTGGCGATGGCGGTGGCGTTGCTGGTGCAGCGCGGCAAGCTCGCCTACGACATGCCTGTGGCGCAGGTCTGGCCGGAATTCGCGGCAAACGGCAAGGGCGGCATCACGCTCGGCGACCTGCTGTCGCACCAGGCCGGGCTGAACGGCTTCGTGACGCCAATGGACGAGGCCGGGCTTGCTGCCTGGACGCCTGCGGTGGAGGCGCTCGCGGCCATGGCGCCGCTCTGGCCGCCGCGCAGCCACTGCATCTACCATGCGCTGACCTACGGCCATCTCGCCGGCGAGGTGATTCGACGGGCCGACGGGCGGATGCCCGG
>CALMYO010000273.1 GCA_937873685.1 uncultured Paracoccaceae bacterium | reverse complement strand
GCATCGCCGCGCTCGGTTTTGCTCGATCTTGACCGATGATCGCTCCGGCGAAATCCGTCTCCAATTCGTCCACAGGGCCTAACATGGACGCGCAACTGCAACGCCTTGCGGCAGCCGGCGAACTGATCGCCTATTTCGGCTACGGTTCGCTGGTCAACCGCGCCACCCACCGCACGCAAATCGTTCATGCCGTTCCGGCACGGCTTGCCGGCTGGCGGCGGATGTGGCGCATGCGCCCGGACCTGCAGGGCCTCGATCACGCGCTGCTGACCGTACAGCGCGACCAGGACGCCGCGGTGGACGGATTGCTGGTCTTCGACCGGGCGGCGCATCTGCCCGCGCTCGACGACCGCGAGGCGGGATATGACCGCCGGATTGCGGATTTGGGCCGGTTGACGGCCGGTGCGCCGGTTCCGGCCGGGGTCACGGTCTATGTCTACGAAGCCGGGCCGCCGGCTGCCGGGCATGACGGCGTCGCCCGGCCGATCCTGCAATCCTATCTCGATGCGGTCCTCCAGGGTTTCCATCGCGAACACGGGAACGAAGGCGTCGAGCGTTTCGTGCACGAGACCGAGGCGTTCGACATTCCGGTGCTGCGCGACCGCCACCAGCCGCGCTATCCGCGCCACGTGCGCCTCGAAGACGATCAACGCGACTATTTCGACCGTTTGCTGGCGCGGCGCGGCGTGCGTTACCACGACTAAAGTGGCGGCCGTCGCCCCTTCGAGCAGTCGCGTTTCGTAGAGCATCTGCGCCGAAGCGCAGTTGGAAACTCGGTTGGGGAAGGCAGTTGTGAGAAGCTACATTTTCCCGGCGGGTCGTTTAAAGCGCCCAGGACGACGACATCGGCAATGCCGGGCGCGCAAGATGGAATGCGTCTTCTGCGATCCTTCAGCCAAACATTTTGATGAGAGCGCTGGATGGGGATTGTTTTTTCGCACTGGCCACCCTGAAATCCCTGTATCAACTGTCTGTTAGCGCCAGCGCGCATTATCGTGCAAACAACCCTTTCCAGCGCTCGCGCAACACGTTCTTCTGCACCTTGCCCATGGTGTTGCGGGGCAGTTCGTCGAGGATGAAGATGCGTTTCGGTTGCTTGAACCGGGCGATCCGGTCGCGGATCGCGGCAAGCACCGCTTCTTCCTGAAGCGATGCTCCGGCCTTGGCGACGAGCGCAGCAACCACGGCCTCGCCGAAATCGGGATGCGGCACGCCGATCACCGCCGATTCCTGCACGCCGTGCTCCTCGTCCAGCAGCAGTTCGATCTCCTTGGGGTAGATGTTGTAGCCGCCGGAGATGATCAGGTCCTTGGCGCGGCCGACGATGGTGACATAGCCGTCCGCCCCGATGGTCGCCAGATCGCCGGTGATGAACCAGCCGTCGGCGCGGAACTCCTCGGCGGTCTTCTCGGGCATGCGCCAATAGCCCTTGAAGACGTTGCGGCCCTTCACCTCAAGCACGCCGACCTCGTCAGCACCGAGCAGGCGCCCCGTTTCGGCGTCGGCGACGCGAACCGAAACCCCCGGCAGCGGGAAGCCGACCGTGCCGGCGCGGCGCTCGCTATCATAGGGGTTTGAGGTGTTCATGTTGGTCTCGGTCATGCCATAGCGTTCGAGGATGCGATGACCGGTCATCGCCTCGAATTCGCGATGCGTCTCGGCGAGCAGCGGCGCGGAACCGGAAACGAAAAGGCGCATGTGCGCGACTGCCTCGCGCGTCAGCCGCTTGTCGGAAAGCAGGCGGGTGTAGAAGGTCGGTACGCCCATCATCGCAGTGGCGCGCGGCATGAATTCGAACATCGCGTCCATGTCGAGGCCGGGCAGGAAAATCATCGCGCCGCCGGCCAGCAGCATCACGTTGCTGGCGACAAAAAGCCCGTGCGTATGGAAGATCGGCAGCGCGTGGAGCAACACGTCGGCCTCCGTGAAGCGCCAGTATTCCACCAGAGATTCGGCATTTGAAAGCAGGTTGTCCTGCGTCAGCATCGCGCCCTTGGAGCGACCGGTGGTGCCCGAAGTGTAGAGGATCGCGGCCAGATCGTCGCTTCCCCGTGTGACCGGCGCGAATGTATCGGCCTGACCGGCTGCAAGATCGGCGAAACTGCCGCTCCCGTCAGCGTTCAAGGTCAGGATCGCGGCGCCGGCATCGCGCGCGACCGGCGTCAGCGCTTCCAGCGATCCGCCGTCGCACAACAGCAGCGCTGCTTCCGCGTCATTGACGAAATAGGCGATTTCGGTCGCGGTATAGGCGGTGTTGAGAGGCAGGAACACGGCGCCGGTGGCAACACATGCTGCATAAACGCCAAGCGCTTGCGGGGATTTCTTCACCTGCACTGCAACGCGATCGCCCGTCTTCACTCCGGCTGCGCCAAGCGCGTTGGCGAAACGCGCCGCCATGCGCAGGAACGCATCGAAGCTGATCTCGCTGCCATCGCGCAGGATCATGAAGGGCTTTTGCGACCCGGCATGCGGGGCAAACAGGCTGTTCCACATCGGGTTGGTCAAGTTCAGGCTCCGGCGTGTCGAATTCTTTGCGCTGCGACAATAGCCGCTGGACATGCGAAGGCAATCGGGGTTCAGTTTCGCGCGGCTTTGGCGGTTGTTCGGCTTGAAGCGACAAGCGTCCTGACGTTTGCCCATTTTCTTGAGGCTACCAGTTTGATCAGTGCTTTCGTGTTCACCGTGGTTCTGGCGACAAGCCCCAGTGGGAACGTCATTCCGGGTCAAGCACGCGGCCCGCGAAGCGGACGCGACGCGCGTACCCGGAATCCATCTTCTTTCAGTAATTTGGCCACGTACTCCCGGTTTCGGTGCAACAGGAGTGCTCGCTGCGTTTCGACAACCGCGGGCATGGATTCCGGGTACGCGCTTCTCCATCCGCCCTGCGGATGGAGAGGCTTGACCCGGAATGACGCCGGGGTTGCCAGACGGTTCTCCAACCGTCGTAACCTGACGCTGAAGAAACAACGGTCGCGATTCGCGTCTGAAGATCCGGTCGCCATTCGGTCAAAATGATGGCTGTAGACCGCGATACCGCCCTTCGCGCGCGTCTTTCCGCGCTGTTCGAGATCGACCGTCATTCGCTCACGTTCGAGGCAGCGGAGACGGTGTCGTACACGCCGCAGACCGTGGTTGAACGCTTGCGGTTTCGCA
>CALMYO010000272.1 GCA_937873685.1 uncultured Paracoccaceae bacterium | reverse complement strand
AATACGCGCCGCTGTTCTGATCCTGTTCGCCGCCTCGCATCGGCGGGCGAATCTGGCTATGGACGGGTTATGCCGATCCGCCAGCTTTCCGAGACTATCGTCAACCGCATCGCCGCCGGCGAGGTGATCGAGCGGCCGGCGAGCGTCGTCAAGGAACTGGTCGAGAACGCGCTCGACGCCGGCGCGCGCCGCATCGAGATCGCCACAGCCGGCGGCGGCAAGACCCTGCTGCGCGTCATCGACGATGGCGGCGGCATCCCGGCGGGCGAACTGCCGCTCGCCGTGGCGCGCCACTGCACCTCCAAGCTCGACGGCGGCATCGACGACATCCGCACGCTCGGCTTTCGCGGCGAGGCGCTGCCGTCGATCGGCTCGGTCGCCCGCCTCACCATTCGCTCGCGCCCGCCTGAGGCTGATGGCGCTGCCGAGATTATCGTCGACGCCGGCCGCGTCGACGGACCGCGCCCGTCGCCGGGCAATCGCGGCACGCTCGTCGAGGTCCGCGACCTGTTCCACGCCACGCCGGCGCGGTTGAAGTTCCTGAAGAGCGACCGCGCCGAGACCGGCGCCATCACCGAGGTGGTGAAGCGCATCGCGATCGCCTTCCCTGCCGTGCGTTTCTCGCTTTCCGGTCCGGACCGCACCGCGCTCGACCTGCCCGCCGAGGCGGGCGACGAGGCCGGCCGCATGGCGCGCATCGCCGCGGTGCTGGGCGAGGAGTTCGCCGAAAACGCTTTGCCGTTGCTGGCCGAACGCGACGCGGTGCCGATGACCGGCTTTGCCGCCATTCCCGCCTTCAATCGCGGCAATGCGCTCGCCCAGTTCGCCTATGTCAACGGCCGGCCGGTGCGCGACAAGCTGATCCTCGGCGCGATCCGCGGCGCCTATGCCGACATGCTGCCGCGCGACCGTCACCCCGCCGCCGTGCTGTTCTTCGAACTCGATCCGGCGCTGGTCGATGTCAATGTCCACCCCGCCAAGGCCGATGTGCGCTTCCGCGATCCGGGGTTGGTGCGCATGCTGGTCGTCGGCGGCATCCGCGAAGCGCTGGCTTCCTCCGGCATGCGCGCCTCGACCCGCGGCGCTTCCGACATGATGGCGGCGTTCCGCCCTGGCGGCGAGGCCAACCGTCATGCCGCACGCCAACCGGGAGGAGATGGCGGGCGCGACGCCACATCATGGACGCCTCGCCAAGGCGGATCGGCCCAAAGCGGGTGGAACCCCTCCACCTCGCCGTTCCGGCCGGAAGGCTGGCGTCCCGCGGACTTGGGGCGGCAAGGCTTCGACGAAGCGCCGCAAGCCGCATTCGACGGCGTCGCCGCGCCGACGGCCGACATCCGCGCGGAGGCGCCGGAGCAAGCGGAAAACGTCGCGTTCCCGCTCGGCGCGGCGCGCGCGCAGGTGCACGCCAATTACATCGTCAGCCAGACCGGCGATTCGCTGATCATCGTCGACCAGCATGCCGCCCATGAACGCCTCGTCTACGAGGCGCTGAAGAACGCGTTGCACGCGGCCCCCCTGCCCGGCCAGATGCTGCTGATCCCCGAGATCGTCGACATGGCCGAGGAAGACGCCGACCGGCTGACGCTGGCCGCGCCCATGCTGGCGCGCTTCGGGCTGGAGATCGAACGTTTCGGCCCCGGCGCGGTGGCGGTGCGCGCCACTCCGGCGATGCTTGGCGAGATCGACGCCGCTGCCTTGGTGCGCGATCTTGCCGACGAAATCGCCGAAGGCGGCGATGCAGAGGCGCTGAAGGCGCGTATCGACAAGGTTGCGTCAACCATGGCCTGCCACGGCTCGGTGCGCTCCGGTCGCCGCCTGCGCGCCGAGGAAATGAACGCCCTGCTGCGCCGGATGGAGGCGGTTCCGGGCTCCGGCACCTGCAACCACGGCCGCCCGACCTGGATCGAACTGAAGCTCGGCGACATCGAGAAACTGTTCGGCCGGCGGTGATCCCAAGGCGCGTTTTTCGGGCAATCCGGAGGGGTCTTCCGGCAGTTTTTACTCTGCGCAAGAAGAATGCCGTGACGCCACATAACGATCGCAAGATTATCGCCGCCCGTAGCGCGGCGGCGGCTGCGGCGCACAAAGGCGCAAGCGCTCCAATCTTGCTATGCGCATTGCGGGAAAACGTTCTATGCGCATTGCGGGAAAACGTTGCGCTCAATGACGAAGCGACGGCCCGGCCGTCGCGCCGTCTCACCCTGTTCCGGCGATGGCGCGGGCGAAATCGGCGGCGCGGAACGGTTCGAGATCGTCCACCCCCTCTCCGACGCCGGCGAAATAGACCGGCAGCTTGTATTTCGCGGCAATCGCCACGAGAATGCCGCCGCGCGCCGTGCCGTCGAGCTTGGTCATCACCAGCCCGTTGACGCCGGCGACATTGCGGAAAATCTCCACCTGTTGCAGCGCGTTCTGGCCGGTGGTGGCGTCGAGCGTCTGCAGCACCGTGTGTGGCGCGTCGGCATCCTTGCGGCCGAGCACGCGGACGATCTTGGCCAGTTCGTCCATCAGTTCGGTCTTGTTCTGCAGCCGTCCGGCCGTATCGATGATCAGCACGTCGGAGCCGTTCTCGACCGCCTTTTCATAAGCCTCGAAGGCGAGGCCGGCGGCATCGGCGCCAAGCTTCGTCGCCACCACGGCCGAGCCGGTGCGCTCGCCCCAGATCTTCAGCTGCTCGATCGCGGCGGCGCGGAAGGTGTCGCCGGCGGCGAG
>CALMYO010000271.1 GCA_937873685.1 uncultured Paracoccaceae bacterium | reverse complement strand
TGAAGCCGGACCGCATCGAGGACATCATCGCGCTTGTGGCGCTCTACCGGCCGGGGCCGATGGAGAACATCCCGACCTACAATGCGCGCAAGAATGGCGAGGAGGAGATCGCCTCGATCCACCCGATGATCGATCACCTCGTCGCGGAGACGCAGGGCATCATCGTCTACCAGGAACAGGTGATCCAGATCGCGCGCGAACTCGCCGGCTATTCGCTCGGCGAGGCGGACCTGCTGCGCCGCGCCATGGGCAAGAAGATCCGCGCCGAGATGGACCAGCAGCGTGTGCGCTTCGTCGATGGTGCGATCGAGCGCGGGCTCGACAAGGCGCAGGCCAACATGATCTTCGACCTGCTGGCCAAGTTCGCCGATTACGGCTTCAACAAGAGCCACGCGGCGGCCTACGCCATCGTTTCCTGGCAGACTGCCTACATGAAGGCGCATTACCCGGTCGAGTTCCTGGCCGCGTCGATGACCTACGACATGACCAATACCGACAAGCTGAACGACTTCCGGCTGGAGGCGCAGCGTCTCGGCATCGCGGTGGTGCCGCCTTCGGTGCAGACCTCGCATCGGCCCTTCGAAGTCGGCGAGAACCGGATCTACTATGCGCTCGCCGCCATTAAGGGCGTCGGCGAAGCGGCGGTGGATCATATTGTCGGACAGCGGGGTGGCAGGCCGTTTGCCGGGCTTGAGGATTTCATGCTGCGCATCGACCCCAAGACCGTCAACCGCCGCACGCTGGAAAGCCTGATCGCTGCCGGCGCGCTCGATTGCTTCGGCCACCCGCGCGAACGCCTGATCACCGGGCTCGATCGGATCATCGGCCTTGGGCAGCGCGCGCAGGAAAATGCCGCGAGTGGGCAGGGCGACATTTTCGGTTCCGGCGCCGCTGCAACGCCAGAGAAGCTGCAGCTGCCCGCAGCCGATCCGTGGATGCCCTCCGAGCGGCTGCACCGCGAATTCACGGCTGTCGGCTTCTACCTGTCCGCCCATCCGCTTGACGAGTACCGCACGCTGCTGCAACGCATGCGCATCCAGAACTGGGCGGATTTCCAGGCCGCGGTGAAACGCGGCGCGACCGCAGGTCGTCTGGCTGGCACTGTGGCCACCAGGCAGGAGCGCCGCACCCGCACCGGCAACAAGATGGGGATCGTCACCTTGTCCGACGCGTCGGGTCAGTATGAGGCGGTGCTGTTTTCCGAACAGTTGGTCCAGTATCGCGAAGCTCTGGAGCCGGGCAGATCCGTGGTGATCCAGGTCGGCGCCGAAATGCGGCCGGAAGGCGTTTCGGTTCGCATCAACTCCGTGCAGTCGCTCGACGAGGAGGCGCTGAAAACGCGGCAGTCCTTGCGCCTGTTCATGCGCGACGCCGATCCGGCCAGACGGGTTGCGCGCCATCTTCGCGCCGGTGGCGAGAGTTCGGTGTCGATAGTGCTGATCCGCGACGGGGGTCAGGGCGAGATCGAGATCGAATTGCCGGGCCGTTTCCAGGTTTCGCCACCGCTCGCCAGCGCCCTGAAGGCGCTTGACGGCGTTATCGACGCCGAATTGGTCTGAAATGAAAAAACCGGAGGCCGTCATCTGCAATGACAGCCTCCGGCGCAATGCCCGCGTGATATTGGGGCCGTTCACGCTGGCAAATCGTTTCCGAAACGATCGTGCGGTGAAGGCTTGCGCCTGATGCTCGCCGCTTCGGTGTGCCCCTTGTGATCGATTCCTGCGCTTGGCGCATACCCCATTTGCGGTATGCCGGGAAAAAAACTTAGTCTGGAAGAAAGCTGCGCAACAGGTCCAGTGCCCGCCATCGCTCCTTGAAGAACACCAGTTGCCCGGCGTCGCGCACGAACTCGTAGGTGAATTGCGGATAGGCCGCGGCCAGCTCGCGCATGGTTTCCTCCGGCGCCTGGGGATCTTCCGATCCGTTCAGGAAATGCACCGGCGCCGGACACTTCCGCGGCAGGTGAGACCAGTCGCGTTCGCTGTCGATCGCCTCGCGCGAAAAGCCGCCATGGGCAGAAAACGTGGCGCTGAGGCTGACCTCGGAACCGAGCAGCATCGCTTCGCGCACCAGCGGATCGTCGAATGTGGCGAGATCACCACGCGACCCGGCATTGACAGAGCGGAAGAACTGCACCTTGCCCACCCGGCGCGCCAGCGAGAACCCGGCTTTCACCAGGAATGGCAGGATGCGCGGCGCATAGCGGGCGTTGGCCAGAATGAAGCGCTGCCATTTGTCGAGGCGCTCGTATTGTTGCGGCGTCTGGAAAGGCAGCGTTCCGCCGCAGGCGAGAATGCCGCTGACGAGTTGCGGCCGCAAGATCGCTAGCTGCATGGCGTAGCGCACATCGGCGCCGAGGCTGAGCACCGCAACCCGGCGCATGCCGACATGATCCAGCAAGGCGAGAAAATCGCGACACACGGCAAGGGTATAGTCATCGACAGGCGGCATCGGATCGGTGGCGCCGTAGCCCGGCCGAATCGGAGCGATGATGCGCAATCCGCGCAGAGCCGCCGCCGCCTCGATGTCGGCGGGCCAGCGAATCAGCCCGTAATCCATGTGCAGGTAGAGGCATGGGCGTCCTGCGGGCGAACCGAACTGGATGTAGTCGAGCCGCCGTCCGTCCTGAAGTTCAAAGGTTTCAAACGGGATCGGCTGCAATGGCCCATGCGCCGCTACCGGCACGGTGCTTGCGTCCATCGTCGCCGCCACCACATCCATCAGCGCCAGCGTGATGCGTAGCAGTTCCGGCTGCGAGTGCGTTTCGGTCTTGGCGAGAATGGAGCGGATCTGCGTGCGCACCGTCTCCAGGGACCGGTCGCGCTCGTCGGCGATTTCGCGCACGGTTTTCGCTTCCGCCAGCCCCCGCACCACCTCAACCTCGGCCTGGGTCAGTCCGAAAGCGTCGCGTATCGTCTGGTCGAACCCGGCGGGCCAGGCCATGGCGGTGGAAACAACGATCGCCAGCGGCTGGCTTTCCTGGCCGGCCACTGGCAGGATGCGCAGGATCAGCGGACCGTTTGTCTGAAGCGGGCGAACCCGCAAGGTCGCGGCGGTCTGCCGCCGGCGCAACGCCACCGAACGCACTTCGGTTGCGAGTTCGTCCGCATCCTCCGGATCGAGCGGCAGGGCGGCGAGCGGGTCGCCGTCTCGGATTTGAAGGATTTGCTGCGCCGGCGGGTTGGCGGCGATGATGCGGCCAGTGGTGTCGGCCACGAAGGCCGCGCTGTGGCCCATGTTGTTGAGGGCGGCGATGTAGCCGGAAGCGCGACTGCTGGCTTCGAACCTGTCCAGGAACACGCTGGCGCGATCGAAATGCGTTTCATACTCGCGATCGAGCGAAATCGCCGGATCGGCTTCCGCCTGTCTGAAACGCCCGTGATGCCCCTCCCACGCATCAAGGAGTTCCTCGAAACGCACCGGGTCGATCGCAACATCGTAGAGTCGCTCAATGATCTCCGCGCGACGTTCATGCGAATCGTCGCGGTCGTCCTCACCAATGGTCATGCGGCGCTCCGTACGGCCCACCGGGGCTGCCGTATTTGGAAAACCATTTTAGAGACAAGATGTTGGCCTTGCAAACGGAATCGTTTTGGCAAGATGTCGGACATCCGGCCACGACAAGCTGTCCTTTGCATGTGCAGCTCGGCACAGACATGGGCTTGTGCTGCGTCAGCTGTCGTCGTTCCTTGGTCGCCCGCGCGAACCCTTGCCGAATGTGTAGCCGGTCTCCAGCGCCTTGCCGCCGAATTTCGCACGCACCTTGTCCATCGCCGCCTCCACTGCTGCGCGCTTCTGCGCGCCATCGTCGACAAGATCGGCCGGATCTGCGGCGGTGTCATCGCCAAGATCGGTGACGCCGACACCGATCAGGCGAAAGGCGGCGCCATCGACTTCCTTTTCCAGGAGCGAAACGGCGGTGCGGAAGATGCGGTCGGCAAGCTGGGTCGGGTCGGCAAGTTGGCGGTTGCGCGTGCGCGTCTGGAATGACTTGTCCTTCAGCTTGAGGACCACGGTGCGTCCGGCAATGTCGGCCTTCTTCAGCCGCGCGGCGACCTGTTCGCTCAGCGCCCGCAGGCTGGCCGCCAGCGTTGCGAAATCAGCGTAATCTTCGTTGAAGGTGGTTTCGGCCGAAACGCTTTTGGCCTCGCCATGCGGGCTGACGGTGCGGCTGTCCTCACCGCGGGCCAAGTGGAACAGCCGCTGCCCGATCACGCCGTAGCGGCGGATCAGATCGGCCTCCTGCATGCCCTGCAGGTGTCCGATCGTGCGGATCCCGTCCTTTTCGAGCGTTGCGGCAAACGCCTTGCCCACACCCCAGATGGTCGTCACCGGCCTACCGGCCAGAAACGAAACGGCCTCCGCGCGGCCGATCACCGAAAAGCCGCGCGGCTTTTCCAGGTCGGAGGCCACCTTGGCGAGGAACTTGCAGTAGGACAGCCCGATCGAGACGGTGATGCCGATCTCGTCGCGGATGCGTTTTGCAAGCCTTGCCAGCACGAAGGCCGGCGGCGCGCGATGCAGCATTTCGGTGCCATTCAGGTCTAGAAAGGCCTCGTCGATGGAAATCGGCTCCACCGCGGGCGTCAATTCCAGCATCAGCGCGCGCACCTGCCGGCCAACCGCGACGTATTTCTCCATGTCGGGCTTGATCACAACCGCCTCCGGGCAGGCCTTCAGCGCCTTGAACATCGGCATGGCCGACTTCACGCCATGGATGCGCGCAATGTAGCAGGCCGTTGAAACGACTCCGCGTTTTCCCCCGCCGACAATCACCGGCCTGTCGGCAAGCTCCGGATTGTCGCGCTTTTCTACCGCCGCATAGAAGGCGTCGCAATCAAGATGCGCGATTGAAAGATCGTACAGTTCGCCATGGCGCATGACGCGTGGGCTGCCGCAGGCATGGCAACGCTGCGCCGGCCGCAGCTGCATCGTCAGGCAGTCGCGGCAAAAGCCGCAAAACGGTTCGCCAAAAGATTTCATCTTGCGAACATAACAGGAACATGCAAGGATGGAATTGCCTTGTTAGCATGAATGCGGCCGGACAAGAGAGGGGAGAATGCACGATGGCGAGGCTCGATATCCATCCGCTGACCGCAGACCGGTTTGACGATTTCGCCCGGCTGTTTGGCCCGCAGGGCGCCTGTTACGGCTGCTGGTGCACGTATTTCCGCATGGCGCCGAAAGATCGCAAGGCATCGAACGCCGCCGCCAACAAGGCGTTCATGCGCGCCCGCATCGAAGCTGGGCCGGCTCCGGGGCTGTTGGGCTATCTCGGCGGCGAACCGGTGGCCTGGCTGCAAGTTGGTCCGCGCGCCGACACGCCGGAATGGAACAACGCCCGCCGCGTCAGCGCGCCGGTGGACGATACCGAGAAGGAGGACGCGCGAAACTGGGCGGTGACCTGCTTTTTCACCCGTTCGCGCGAGCGCGGGCAGGGGCTGAGCCACGAGATGGTGGCCGCCGCAATCCGGTTTGCCCGAGTGTCCGGCGCGATGCGGCTGGAGGCATGTCCGATGCGGGCGGCGAAACAGGCGAAGTCAGTCGGCCTGTTCGTCGGATCGCACTCGGTTTTCGAGGCGGCTGGTTTTCGCACCATTGTCGAGCGCAAGGATGGCCGGCCGCTGATGCGGCTCGAGCTTCAGTCCTGATGCGGCGAGTGCGCGAAGGCGGACTGCACCAGGCTCGTGCAATGCGGCCAGTCGCGGGCGATCGCGATCCCCTCCGGCAACGGCGGCATAAGCGCCCGGAAGTCGGCGTTCGCCATCAGGTGGATGCAGGCAACACCCGGCGCATCGCGCATCACCGCGGCGTGGTTGTGCGGCAGGTCGTCGATGAAGGCGGCCGGCCGCGACGCCGCCCCGCGCAGCGCCTGCACGATGACCCCTTTTGGCGATTCGTCGGCAATCAGCGGGAAGGCGTGAAGACCGAGCGCACCGAGGTGGGGGCGTCGCACCGCCGCATGCTGCGGCGGCATCGCCGACAGGAAGACGAGGTCGCAGGCCTGCGCCAACATGGCGAGCGCCTCGGCCGCGCCAATGGCCGGTCGCTGCCAGCGTTCCTGTTCGGCGAAGAAATCCGACAGCAGCAACTTCGTCGCCGGACCGTCCAGCGGCCCGCCGCCGCCGTGCGGGCGGATGTTACCCGTCAGTTTGAAGCTGTCGGTCACCAGTTCGAATTCATGGGATGCAAGGAAATCGCGGAACGGCTGAACGAATTCAAGCACCACCTCGTCGACATCGCAAACGACGAGTGGACGGTCAGGGCTGCCGTAGGGATAGGCAATTGCTGGCGTCACGCACTATCCCAGCGATCGTCATTGCTGTCTCCGAGCGCCCGGCGCGCCTGCATGATCAACGCCGGATCGGCCTCTGTCGCATCGCAGAAGGCGTGCAGGGTCGGTTCATGGGCAGCGATGAAATCGAGCACGCCGGCGAGGAAGCCGGGCTCGCGCGCCGCCTCGCGAATCGCACCGGCTGAGATGCCGGTCACGCCGAGAAACCGCGCCAGCATGGCGGGGTCGCCGGCGATCCAGGAAAGGGCTGCGACGGCCAGTTCGGCGGCTTTGTCGCGGGCGGTGGAATCGGCGTTTCTGGGCACGGTTTGCGTTTCGTCAATCAAATGCGGGTAACAGAAGGAAACTGGCCGTTTTTTGTTTCGCGCGCAAGGCGCGCGCGCAAATCCGCGGCCGAGACGCACGGTGGACTGCGAATGGCCAAAAAAGTGATGATCGTCGAGGACAACGAGCTCAACATGAAGCTCTTCCGCGACCTGATCGAGGCATCCGGCTACGACACGATTCGCACCGCCAACGGTCTGGAGGCGCTGTCGCTGGCGCGCGAGCACCGGCTGGACCTGATCCTGATGGACATCCAGCTTCCCGAGGTCTCGGGGCTCGAGGTGACCAAGTGGATCAAG
>CALMYO010000270.1 GCA_937873685.1 uncultured Paracoccaceae bacterium | reverse complement strand
AGGGTTTCGGTTGCAGCGCCTGAGTCCAGCGCGCGCGCCGCCCACAGCGCTGCGCGCCGGTCGAGCCCGATGGAGCGGAAGGCATCGGCCTCGGCAAGCCGCTCGATCGCCGCCCGGCCAAGGCCGGAGCGCAGCCACAGGTCGCGCACGGAATCGTAACCCGGACCCCGCGCCGTAACGAGGCGCGCCATCTCCTCCTCGCGCAGGCCCTTCACCTGCCGCAACCCCAGCCGCACCGCATGGGTCGCGCGCATCACCGTCGCCATTTCCAGGTGGCGCGGCGCGATCGCGCGCGGATCGCCCGGCGCTGCATCGCCATCGCGCGCCTCCAGGCTGGCGTCCCAGAAGGAGAAGTTGATGTCGACGCCGCGCACCGACACGCCGTGCTCGCGGGCATCGCGTACCAGCTGCCCCGGCGCGTAGAAACCCATCGGCTGGGCGTTGAGGATCGCGGCGCAGAACACGTCGGGATAGCGCGCCTTCAGCCAGCAGGAGGCATAGACCAGCAGCGCAAACGAGGCGGCGTGGCTTTCGGGAAAGCCGTATTCGCCAAAACCCTCGATCTGGCGGAAGCAGCGCTCGGCGAAATCGCGATCGTAGCCGTTCTTCGCCATGCCCTCGATCATCTTGGTCTGGAAGGTGTGGATGGTGCCGACGCGGCGGAACGTCGCCATGGCGCGGCGCAGCCGGTCGGCCTCCGCCGGGGTGAAGCCGGCGGCGACGATGGCTATTTTCATCGCCTGTTCCTGGAACAGCGGCACGCCGAGCGTCTTGCCGAGCACCGCCTCCAGTTCCTTCGACGGGTAGCTCACGGCCTCCTTGCCCTGCCGGCGGCGCAGATAGGGATGCACCATGTCGCCCTGGATCGGGCCGGGGCGCACGATCGCCACCTCGATGACGAGATCGTAGAAGGCGCGGGGGCGAAGCCGCGGCAGCATCGTCATCTGCGCGCGGCTCTCGATCTGGAACACGCCGACGGTGTCGGCGCGGCAGATCATGTCGTAGACTTCCCTTTCCTCCTTCGGGATCGTCGCCAGCGTCAGGTCGGCGCCGTAATGGGCGCGCAGCAGGTCGAAGGCGCGTCGCAGGCACGACAGCATGCCGAGCGCCAGGATGTCGATCTTGAGAATGCCGAGCGCATCGAGATCGTCCTTGTCCCACTCCACCATCGTGCGCCCCTCCATGCCGGAGCGGGTGATCGGCCCCACCTCGTCGAGACGGTCGCGGGTGATGACGAAGCCGCCGACATGCTGCGACAGGTGGCGCGGGAAGCCGGTGATCTGCGACGCGTATTCCAGCGTGTTGGCCGTCACCGCGTCGCGCGTGTCGAGGCCGGCGGCGGCCGCCTCGCGCTCGCCCAGATCGGCCGAGGACCAGCCCCAGATCGTGCCCGACAGCGCCGAGAGCACATCCTGCGACAGGCCGAAGGCCTTGGCGGTCTCGCGCGCCGCCGAGCGCGCCCGGTAGGTGATGACGGTGGCGGCGATGCCGGCGCGATCGCGGCCATATTTCTCGTAGATGTACTGGATCACCTCCTCGCGCCGCTCGTGCTCGAAATCGACGTCGATGTCGGGCGGTTCGCGCCGCTCCGGCGAGATGAAGCGCTCGAACAGCAGGTCGGTCAGCGCCGGGTCGACCTCGGTGATTCCGATGCAAAAACAGACGGTGGAATTGGCGGCCGAGCCGCGCCCCTGGCACAGGATGCCGCGCTCGCGCGCAAAGCGCACGATGTCGTAGACGGTGAGGAAATAGCGGGCGTAATCGAGTTCGGCGATCAGCGCCAGTTCGTGGCGGATCTGGGCGGTGACGCGCTGCGGGACGCCATCCGGGTAGCGGCCGGCGGCGCCTTCGAAGGCGAGCCGCTGCAATTCCTCCTGCGGGGTGGCGCTTTGCCCGCACGGCTCGTCCGGATACTGGTAGCGCAGTTCCTCAAGCGAAAAATCGAGGCCTTGAAAGAAGGCGAGGCTTTCCGCGATCGCCTGCGGCGCGGCGCGCAGCAGGCGGGCCATCTCCGCCGGCCCCTTGAGATGCCGCTCGGCATTGGCTGACAGCGCCAGCCCGGCCGCGAACACGGTTTCGTGGCGGCGTATCGCGGTCACCACGTCGGCCAGCGGCCGGCGCGACGGCTCGTGGAACAGCGCATCGGCCGTCGCCATCACAGGCAGCCCGGCGGCCTGCGCGATCGCTTGCATTGCGGCAAGGGCGCGGGCGTCGCAGCCGTCGTGCAGCGGCGCAAAGGCGAGGCGGACGTCGCGGCCGAACGCTTGGCGCAATTCGCCGAGCCAGGGCGAGAGGCTTGCATCAAGCCCGGGGCGCGCGGGCAGCACGGCGAGCGCCATGTCGCGCCCCCATTCCAGGATGTCGGGTTTCAGAAGAACCGGCGCGCTTTTTTCGCCACGCATGTTGGCGGCGGTAAGCATGCGGCAGAGATGGCCCCAGCCGCGCCGGTTTCGCGGATAGGCCAGCATGTCGGGCGCGCCATCGGCAAAGACCAGCCGCGCGCCCGGCCGGTAGGCGACGCCGGCTTCCTTCGCCGCCGCATGGGCGCGCACCACGCCGGCGACCGTGTTACGATCGGCGAGGCCGAAACCGGCAAGTCCGAGCCTTGCGGCGGGGGCCCCCCGGTCCTCGGGGTGCGGCGCGCCCTCCCGGGAGGGGGAGCTGGGGCGCACGCCCAACCCGGCCAAGGGGGGCGCCCTCGTCGACTTCACCCTGCCGCGGCTGCGCGCCGCCGGGCCGCGCCATCGCCGCGCGGCCCGAACAATCCCTCACGGAACAGCCAGAATCGGCGCCCCTCGACATCCTCCACGCGGTAATAATCGCGCGGGCGCGTGTCGCAACCGCTGCGCCACCATTCGCCGGCGATGCGCTCCGGCCCTTCGGCCGCGCGCACCTGGTGCAGGCGGCGACGCCAGCGAAAGCGCAGCGGCGGGCCTTCCGGAACGCCGGCCACCGCCTCCACCGGCTCCGGCGCCGCAAGCATGCGCGTCGGCCGCTCCGCGCCGGGGCCGGCCGGCGGCGCAGATGGGGCAGGGGCGGGGCGCGCATCCGCCGCCTCGAAAGGCGTGAGCCGCACCGCCCGTTCCGGCAGGTGGCTTTCGACCGGCCGGCAGGTCATCACCAGCGTGCCGAGCCGGGCGGCCACCCGGTCGGCGAGATCGGCAAGCGCTTCGCTTGCCTCAGCATCGTCACCGGCAAGATCGGCCTGCGTCGCGGCGAAGGGCGCTTCACGCATCACCGACAGGCGCAGCGCCTCGAAGCCGAAGCCGGCGTCGATCTCGTCGCCAAGGCCGGTGAGGCGCTCGCGATAAAGCCGCAGGATCGCGGTCGGATCGCGCAGCGGCCGCGAGGCGGCGACATCGAGCCGCGACACCGCGCCATCGACGCGAAACAGCGTGAAGCGCAATTGCCGCGCCCCGGTTCCGCGCCGCTCCAGCCCCTCGCGCAGGTTTTGCGCCAGAAGTTCGAGCAGGCGTTCGATGTCGTGCGTCTGCGACACCGGCTCGGCCAGCCGCCGCTCGGCGATCAGCGCCGGCGCAGGCAGGCGTGGCGACACCGGCTCCTCCACCGCGCCAAGCGCTTGGTCGAGCCGCAGCATCAATTGCCGCCCGAAGCGGCGCGCCAGCGGCGCGCGCGGCTGGCCGGCGAGATCGCCGATGTGCTTCAGCCCGACGCGATCCAGCCCGGCGATGGTCTGCGCGTCGAGCCGGAGCGCTGCGACCGGCAAGGCGGCCAGCGCGGCGGGGCGAAGCGCGGCCGGCCCTGCGGCCCGCGCACGAGGCGGAAGCCGGGATTGTCGGGGGGGATGCCGCCCGCGAAGCCGCCGCTCTTCCCGTCGCGGATGAAATTCGACATGTAGGCGCGGTGCCTGCCTTCCAGCACATGGACGCCGCAGTTCTCCACGGTCGTGGCGATCTCGCGCCCGTCTTTCGTCAGCGTCGACCGCACATAGCAGGTCGCCGTCCATTCCCAGACATTGCCGGCGAGGTCGTAAAGCCCGCGGGTATTGGCGCCGAAGGCGCCGCGCGGCTGGGGCTCGGCGACCGGTGCGCGTCCGCGTGCCGTTTCGGCGCGATAGGCGTCGAGCCAGCGCCGCGCCGGATTGTCCGCGTCGGCGACGACGGGAAGATCTTCGCCGGAGAAGCGCTCGCCCGCAGCGAGCGCCCATTCCTCTGCGCTCGGCAACCGCCAGCGTTCGCCGGTAGCCTGCGAGTACCAGGCGGCATAGGCTTCGGCGTCGATGTGGCTGACGCCTGTCACGGGCGAGCGCAGCGACTGGCCGGGGCGTTCGTCGGCCGGGCGGCAGGCGCCGGCGTCCACGCAGCGGCGATAATCGAGCACGCTCACCTGGAAAGTCATGATCTCGAAGGCGGCGATCTCCGCCAGCCGCCGCGGCGCTGCGACGGGCCGGCTGTCACGCAGGAACTCACCGGGCAGGGGAAAGGCGATGCGACCGGCGACCGCGACGGTCTGCGCCAAGGGGAAGGGGGGTTCGGTTGGCCGGT
>CALMYO010000269.1 GCA_937873685.1 uncultured Paracoccaceae bacterium | reverse complement strand
CCGTTTCCTCGACGATCTGCGGGGGGGCAAGGAAAAGGAGCCTGGCGCTGGCGATCTCGCCCGTCTCGGCTGTTCGCTGCACGGGTCGCTGGCGTTCACCGGCAAGGGCCATGCGACTGACCGCGCCGTGATCCTCGGCCTGCTCGGCTACCGGCCCGACACGCTCGATCCCGATCGTGCCGAGATCCTTGAGGCGCAGGTGCGCGAGACGAGGCGCATCCAGCCACCCGGCTTGCCCGAGCTGGATTTCGACCCGGAAACCGACCTCGTCTTCGACTACGGCCCGGCCTTGCCCGGCCACGCCAACGGGATGGTGCTTCGCGCGTTCGACCCGAACGGCAATCCCTACCTTTCGGAGACCTATTATTCCATCGGTGGCGGCTTCGTGATGACAGCGCGTGAGCTGTCGCGCCTGCATCACGGCGGTCCGGACGAATTCCATGCGGAAAAACAAGCGGAGGGTTTTCCGTATCCCTTCGGCTCCGCCGCCGAGATGCTCGAGATGGGGAAGGCCTCGGGCAAGACGATCGCCGCCATGAAGCGCGCAAACGAACTGGCGTTGATGGACCCGAATGGGCTGAACGACGGCCTCGACCGCATCTGGCGGGCGATGAACGACTGCATCGATCGCGGCCTTGCCAAGGAGGGCATTCTGCCGGGCGGCCTGAAGGTGAAGCGCCGCGCCCGCGCCATCCACGAAAAGCTGCTGGCCGAGCGCGGGCTGAACATAGCCCACCCACATGTCGTCAACGACTGGCTCAGCGTCTACGCCATGGCGGTGAACGAGGAGAATGCAGCCGGCGGCAAGGTGGTGACTTCGCCGACCAATGGCGCGGCCGGCGTGGTGCCATCCGTGATCCGCTACTACCGTGACCACTGCATCGGCGCCAACCATGAGGGTATCCGAACCTTCCTTCTGGCGGCTTCGGCGATTGGCGGGCTGATCAAGCACAATGCCTCGATCTCGGGAGCTGAAGTCGGTTGCCAGGGCGAAGTCGGTTCCGCAGCGGCGATGGCGGCGGCGGGGTTGTGCGCCGCGCTTGGCGGCTCCAACGAGCAGGTGGAAAACGCCGCCGAAATCGCGCTCGAACACCATCTCGGCATGACCTGCGATCCGGTGAAGGGACTGGTGCAGGTGCCGTGCATCGAGCGCAACGGCCTTGGCGCGATCAAGGCCGTGTCGGCCGCGTCGCTGGCGTTGCGCGGCGACGGCACGCATTTCATGCCGCTCGACAACTGCATCGAGACGATGCGCCAGACCGGGCTCGACATGAACGAGAAGTACAAAGAAACCTCGACCGGCGGGCTGGCGGTCAACCTGCCGGAGTGCTGAGCGATCCGACCGGGTTCACCGGCAAAGCCTGTCGCCAAGCTTGCCAAGCATTGTGAGGCAGGCGCCGAGCTGATCGATCGAGACGTATTCGTCAGGCTTGTGCGCTTGCGCGATCGACCCCGGACCGCACACAACGGCAGACATGCCGAGCGACTGGAACAGCCCGGCCTCGGTGCCGAAGGCCACGACATCGGCGCCGTTTGCGCCGGTCAGTTCGGCGACGATGTCGCGCGCCTCGTTCAGCGCCGCAGGCTCCAGCCCTTCCACTTCGCCGATTGTGCGGGTGACGATGGAGGCATTGCGATGGACCGCGCGCATCGGCGGCAGCAGCACCTCCTCGCAGAAAACGTGCAAGGCGCTGCGCACATGATCGGCGTCGGCTCTCGTCACTGGCCGCATTTCCCAGTCGATGCAGCACTGGCGGGCGATGACATTGCGCATCACGCCGCCCTCGATGCGTCCGATCTGCAATGTCGTCCACGGCGGCGAGAACGGACTGCCCGCCGGCGTGCGGCCTTTCATTTCCGCTTCCAGTTCCAGCAGCTTCGCCATGTAACGTGTTGCGCTGTGGATGGCGTTGACGCCGGCATCGGGTTCCGAGGCGTGGCCTTCCAGCCCGGTAAATTCGGTCGCGTATTCATAGACCGCCTTGTGCGCCTCGATGATGCGCATTTCGGTCGGCTCGCCGATGATCGCGGCTGAAGGCCGAACGCCGATGTGCTTCAGGTCTTGAACCAGCCGTTGCGCGCCGAGGCAACCCACCTCCTCGTCATAGGTGAAGGCGAAATGCACCGGACGCCTGAGGGGCAGGGCGGCATAGTGCGGCGCCATGGCGACCGCCGCGGCTATGAAGCCCTTCATGTCGCAGGAACCGCGGCCATACAACAGGCCGTCCTGTTCGCGCAGGATGAACGGATCACCGCTCCAGCCGCCATCGCCGGGCGGCACGACATCGCTGTGGCCGGAAAGCACGACGCCGCCATCGGCCTCGGGTCCGATCGTGGCGAACAGGTTGGCCTGTCCGGCCTCGTTTTCAAAGATGTGTATGCGCGCGCCGGCATCCTCCAGCAACTGTGCGGCATGGGCGATCAGGTCGCGGTTAGGCAGCAAGGAAATCGTTGGGTAGCCAACCAGCGCGGCCAGGATCTCGCGGGTGCTTTCCAGGGGCGTCATGACAGGAACGAAGCCCTGACTTCAGCCATTCTCGAAGCCTTCGAGAAAGTTCACCGTATTGATACCGACGGCTTCGATCGCATAGCCGCCTTCCATGCAGATCACGGTCGGCAGGCCGAGCCTTGCGATACGCCGGCCGCAATCGAGGAAATTCGTCGACTCCAGTTTGAAGAAACTGATCGGGTCTTCCTTGAAGGCGTCGACACCGAGCGAAACGACGAGCGCCTCCGCGCCGAATGCGCGAATGCGTTCAATCGCATCGTCAAGCACTTGCGACCACTCGGCGTAAGCCGTGCCCGGACGCATTGGATAGTTGGCGGTTGCCTCTTCACCGTCCCCGGCGCCGGTTTCGTCGCTGTAACCGGTGAAGTAGGGATAGGCGTCTTCAGGATGTCCGTGCAGAGAGGCGAACAGCACGTCGCCTCGGCTCCAGAAGATGTCTTGCGTACCGTTGCCGTGATGGAAATCGACATCGAGGATCGCGACTTTCGCCGCGCCGTCGTTGCGGAACATCTGGGCGGCGATCGAGGCATTGTTGAGGAAGCAGTAGCCGCCGAACATGTCGAGCGTGGCATGGTGGCCGGGCGGGCGGCAGAGCGCGAAGGCGACCTTTGCGCCCGCCGCCACATGACGCTGCGCCGACTGGGCCGATGCGCAGGCCGACTGCGCCGCCGCCCAGGTGCCGGCGGTGATCGCCGTCTCGGAAGCAAGGGCGTAATAGCCGACTTTGCCGTCGATGTTGCGCGGCGGGCGCACGCCCGGCATACGCCGCACCGGATAGCCCGTCGCGATGATCTCGCCGCGCATCCCCGATGCGACCCACTCCTCCCAGGCGGATTCGAGGAACCGCAGGAAGCCGCCGTCGTGTATCTGCGCGACCGGCGTCGGGTCGAACGGGGCAGGGGCGATCATGTCCGAAAAGCCGCGCTCCTTCAGCCGCCGAAGGATGTATTCGATGCGCGACGGCCGTTCAAACGGCGTCACGAACTCCCCGCCGTAAAGTTCGGCTTGTGGAAAATGCAGACGGTGGTCTTCGGAAAAGAAGATTCGCATGGGTTGGGCCTGCCTGGCGGAACGTGCAATCGGCGACAAAGTAGATGCGATGCGTTCCTTTTGGCAAGAAGGGGCCGCGCGATGGCGTCGTCATCCGACTGCAGATGAAAGAAGCGGATCGGCTGAACGTCGCTGCGTCGGATTTCTCGCGCGGCCGTCCCCGGATTTTCGGCTGGTTCGGCTTGTCACGCCAAACAATCCAGCTGCTGCGGCTTCGATGCCGAAAGCAAGCGGTTGATGAAGGCCTTGGGAGGAAAGCCCGGGTCGCCGGCCACGAAGATCGGGCATCCGGTCAATTCGTGATGCTGCATGGGGATGTTCGATCACGGAAAAAGCGGAAGGAAACGCCTGTCCCGAACAACTTTCGGAACGCGAGTTCATAATGCGCGCATTTGAAAAGGCGTCGAGGCGCCAAACCGCGACCGCGCCCAAGGAACCCGAATTACGCCGTCTATCGCCAAAACTCGGCGCTATGGCGGACTGAGCCGATTCTCGTACGGTTTTCAGGAGAAACGAATTGGCTCCGCGGGTAGGATTCGAACCTACGACCAGCCGGTTAACAGCCGGCTGCTCTACCACTGAGCTACCGCGGAACAGGCAGCCCTCTGGAAGGGTGGCGAGCCTATAACAAAGCCGGGCATGGCTTGCCAAGGGCCAATTAGCATTTTCCTTTCGCCGTTTTGCCGATCCGCGCCGGCAGTCGCCAATGGCCAGAATTTGGCGCCGCCTTGCAGGATTCGATTTGCCTGTCGCGATATCGCCGCAATGTGTCAATGATACGGGCAGGTTTCGGCAATCGGATGAACGAAGCGGGGCGAGATCGTCTTGAGCGAGCATGTCGACGGTGAGGCGTCCGAACGGGTTGGCCCCAGGATCAAGCTGTTTGGCCGCGAGTTTAGGCTGCCGCGTTCGCGGCCGGCGCGCGTCGCCACGGGCGTTGCACTGATTCTGGGAGGCTTTCTCGGTTTCTTGCCGGTGCTCGGTTTCTGGATGGCGCCGCTCGGTTTGATCGTTCTTTCGGTCGATTTCGCGATCGTCCGTCGCGCACGCCGCAAATCCACTGTATACTTTGGTCGGCGACGCAGGCGCGGCCCGCAATATGACGAAACAAGGAAATGACAGTAGCGCGAAAAGCCGCCTTGTCGGCGCAAAAAGCCTCTGTTAACAGAGCGCCGTTAACGCGTGTCTCCGGACGGCCTCGTGGCGGAGTGGTTACGCAGAGGACTGCAAATCCTTGCACCCCGGTTCGATTCCGGGCGAGGCCTCCAAAGGCGCGCGGCCAGCACGCCGGTCTTGGCGGAATCCGGGCCGTGCATGGCGCCCGGAAACGCCGGCCGGCCAGCGTTTCGGGAATGAACAATGCCAGCAGAGCCTGATTTCATCGCGCTTCGCCGCAAGATGGTCGACAACCAGGTGCGAACCACCGACGTGACCGATCATCCCTTGATCGACAAATTGCTGGAAACGCCGCGCGAAATCTTTGTGCCGACCAATCTGCGTCCGCTTGCCTATCTCGACCAGGATATCGCCTTGTCCGACGGTGGCGCGAGCCAGCGATATCTGATCGCTCCGTCTCCCTTTGCCCGCCTGGTGCAACTCGCCGCTATCAAACCGGACGACCTTGTTCTCGATATCGGCGGGGCTACCGGCTATTCCTCCGCCATTCTGTCCCGTCTCGCCAGCGCCGTGATCATGCTGGAAGTAGACGATTCCCTGGCCGGGAAAGCCAACGCCAACTTGTCAGCGCTTGGCTGCGACAACGCTGTCGTGGTGACGGGACCGCTGGAGAAGGGCTATCCGAAGGAAGGCCCGTACGACGTGATTTTCATCGGCGGTTCGGTGGAGGTGCTCCCGCCTTCGCTGTTTGCCCAATTGAAGGACGGCGGCGCACTGGTGTGCGTTCAGGGGCGAGGCGGCGCCGGTCAGGCGATGCGGTTCATCAAGAACGCAGGCACTGTTTCGGGGCGCAAGACTTTCAATTGCCCTGCAAAGCCGATTCCGGGTTTCGAAAAGGCGCTGGAGTTCCAGTTCTGACCCTGCTTTTGGCAGGTAGTCGCGGTTACGGATTTGCAACAAGCTGCGCCGAAGCGACGCTTTGCGCCATCAATCGGTTGCGCTTCAGCGCGTGCGGTGGCACATGGATAAGGCGTCACCGATGTTGCGCGTAACGGCTGTTTACGAGGTCTGTCGTGTACCGAATAAGAGTGTGTGTGGTGGCTGCGCTTGGCGTGGCGTTTGCGTCTTTTGCCGGGATCGCCGGCGCCGAAACCATCAGTGGCGCTCTTGCAAAGGCCTATGGCAACAATGCGGATCTCAACGCGGCGCGAGCCGGCGTGCGAGTGACCGACGAAAGCGTTGCAATTGCCAAATCGGGCTGGCGGCCGATCGTGCAGGGCGAGGGGACGGTTTCCTTTTCTGACAGCAATCCAGGTCAGAGCTTGCGCACCGGTTCGATCGGCATCACGATCAACCAGAGCTTGTTCGACGGATTCCAGACGCGCAACAACGTCGCTGCGGCGGAATCGCAGGTGTTGGCGCAGCGCGAGAACCTGCGCAACACCGAACAGAACATCCTGGCCAATGCCGCCAGCGCATATATGGATGTGATCCAGGATAGGGCGATCGCGGGATTTCGGGCGCAAAATCTCGCCTTCCTTGATGAGCAGGTGCGAGCCGCGCAGGCGCGCTTCGATGTCGGCGAGGGGACACGCACCGATGTGGCGCAAGCGCGCGCGCAACGGGCCGCCGCGCTGGCGCAACTCAATGCCGCAAAAGCGCAGGCGCGCTCCAGCGAAGCGGTGTACCGCCAGATCGTAGGAGAGGAGCCCGGCAAGCTGCAAGCGCCGAAAGCACTGTCGCGCGGCCTGCCGCAATCGCTAGATTCGGCGCTTGCCAACGCATCGAACCGGCACCCGGCCATCGTGGCGTCGCTGCACGTGGTCGATGTCCAGGGCTTCCGTGTCAAATCTTCCGAGGGCGCATTGCTGCCGCAACTGGGCGCTCAGGCAACTGTATCCCGCAATTTCTCAAACAGCCCGATCGCCGGCGACTCCAATCAGGCGTCGGTCAGCGCCCGTCTTACCGTGCCGATCTATCAGGGCGGACGCGCGCATGCGACCGTGCGGCAGAACAAGGAAACGCTCGGCCAGGCGCGAATCCAGGTCGATGCGGCCCGCGACAACGTGCGCGCCGCCGTGACGTCGGCTTTCACCCAACTGGAAGCATCGCGCGCGCAAGCGTCGGCAAACCAGCAGGCGTTAGACGCAGCCCGGCTTGCTCTTTCAGGCGTGATGGAGGAGCGGGCCGTCGGGCAGCGCACCACGCTCGATGTCTTGAACGCCCAGGCCGATGTGATCAACACGCAAATCGCGCTCACCCAGTCACAGCGCAACGTCGTGGTGGCGAGCTATGCTCTGATGTCGGCGGTCGGCAACCTCAACATCCGCACTCTCGGTTTGAAAGTGGCCGAGTACAAACCGGAAGAGCATTACGAGGCCGTCAAGGACAAGTGGTTCGGTCTGAGAACCCCGGATGGCCGTTGAAAAACCGGAAAACCGCTTCACTTTCCTTCGCTGATCCGATCAAGTGACCGCGTCGGGTCTGGATTTTCCGTCGCAATTCGACATTCTGGAGGGTGACGCGATTCGCGTGGGGGCGCGTATTGCGGCGTCTGGCAACATATGGGGCAAGGCATGGCACAAGACAGCGCACTTCGGGAAGAATCCTCCATGGAGGAGATATTGGCGTCGATCCGGCGGATCATCGCCGAGGGTGACGATGCGGGCGCGGCCATCCGTTCCGAAACCGTGCCGGAGGCGGCAAACGATGCCGGTATTGCTCCGCCGCGCATGCCGGTCATGAAGTCCGAGCAACACGCCCAATCGCGGGCGGCGACAAGCGGCCTTGATGAATCGCTTGCCGCCATTGCCGCGCGGCTTGGCCATGGGGCGTCTCGCCAGGAACCCGTTCAGCGCGAGCCGCCGCTGTTTTTGGAAGAGCCGCTGCCGCGCGTCGAGCGGCAAACCGAAATGCCGGCAACCCGGTCGCGCCCGCAACAACAGCCGTCTTCCGGTATTCCCGAACGCCCCATGGCTCAGGCCCGCCCGGTTGCCGGCCCGCCGCCGCCTCTCGCCGCTGCCGCGCCGGCAATCGCCGACAACGCCCGCGAACCGGCATCGCGGGGGGGCGGTTCGCTTCTGACCGGCGCGGCAGGCCCGCGACCGATGGCTCCACCTGTGCTGCACCCTCAGTCGAACGCTGGTGCGGTCGAACCGGCGTTGGCGCTTCGCTCCACCATGACTGGCAATGTACCGGCTGCGCCCCGCAAGGATTCCCCACGCACAGCGCCACTCGCCCACGGGAATGCGCGCGCGCCGGTGGCGATGCCCCGTGCGGCAACAATTCCGCCGGCCGCTGAACCCCGGGGGGGTGCCTTTTTGGGCGCCGAATCCGAGTACAATGGCGATGATGTCTACGAGACCGCCGCCGCGCCCGATCTGGAACCGGAACGGGCCACCAAGCCCGCCGATGCTACCGAACTGCAGCCTGCCGCTTCCGCACTGCAACGGCCCGTCCCGGTGCAGCGTGAAGCCGTGCCAACGGTGCGGCAGTCAGCGCCGACGACGGAGCGCGCCGTTGGCGCAAGGCATGACGTCGGCCGCGACAAAGCCGAGTTGCGCCGCAAATACGACGCCCGGTTCACCCATTCGGATTCCGGCGCGTTTGCCGAAGTGGGCCAGGCGCTGGCGCCATTGGTGTCCAGCGCGACCAGCCGACAGGTCGGGCAATCCTTCGGCGCGCTCGCCAGCGCGATGGTCAAGCCAGATCCGGCTCAATTGTCGGCGATGACGGAAAAGCTTCTGAAGCCAATGCTTCAGGAATGGCTGGATGAAAACCTGCCAACGCTTGTCGAGCGCCTCGTTCGCGAGGAAATCGAACGCGTGGCGCGCGGTGGGCGGCGATGACCGCTTCGGCTGCTGCACGGATTCCGGACGCCCCGCACGGAAGGCGTTTCGGGATCGACTGCTGGTCTTGATCGCGAGCGCGCAAGCCTACCTTGCCGATCCGCGCAACGCGGGGGTGAAGGTGTGGGTCAACGGCGCGCTTGTCGCGCGCGAAAAGGCTTCCGTTTCGGTTTTCGATGCGGGATTCGTGCTCGGCGATGGCATTTGGGAGGGGTTGCGCCTCGTTGAAGGGCGGATCGTCGCGCTCGACGATCACCTCGATCGTCTCTTTGAGGGCGCAAACGCCATCCGCCTCGATATCGGGCTCGATCGCAAGCAACTGGTTACGGCTGTCGACGAGACGCTTGCCGCGAACGCCATGACGGATGGCGTGCACATTCGCCTGATGGTGACGCGCGGCGTCAAGACAACGCCTAACCAGGATCCGCGGTTTGCGCCCGGTCCTGCGACCGTTGCGATTGTTGCCGAGCACAAGCGCGTCGATCCGCAGGCAAAGGCCCGCGGCCTTGTGCTTGCAACCGCGACTATCCGCTGCAGCGGCCCCGATGTCTTCGACCTGCGGCTGAATTCCCACAGCCGGCTGAACTTCATTCAGGCTCTGATCCAGGCGATCGATCTTGGCGCGGACGAGGCGCTGATGCTTGATCCTTCCGGTTTTGTCGCCAGTTGCAACTCGACGAATTTTTTCATCGTGCGGCGCGGCGAATTGTGGACCTCGACTGGCCGGTTCAATTTCAAGGGCATCACGCGCGGCAAGGTGATCGGTCTTGCCAGACAAGACGGGATCACCGTGCGCGAATGCGATTTCACACTTGGCGAGGCATATGCGGCCGAAGAGGCGTTCGTGACGGGCACACTGGCCGGCGTCACGCCGGTGCGCGCTATTGATGGCCGGGAGTCGCGTAAGCCCTTGCCGGGGCCGCTCACATTTCGGCTTTCAACGCTTTATGAGGCCGCGATCCGCTCCTGACCGCGGCCCCTCTCGCGACGGTCACGCCACTTCGCTGACCTTCACAGCGCGGCCTTCGGCGAGCGACTTGTAGCCGGCCTCTGCAAGCGCGAGCGCCATCAGCCCGTCCTGGCCACTCGGCGATGCCGGTGTTCCGGTGCGTACCGCCTTCACGAAGGCCGCGATCTCGGCGGCATAGGCGTCGGTATAGCGCGTCATGAAGAAATCATGCAGCGGCGGGCGCGTGTAGCCATCGGCGTTCGCGACCTCGATCGAAACCGGACGCTGGTTCTCGGCGGCGACGGCGCCCTTCGAGCCATGCACCTCGATACGCTGGTCGTAGCCATAGGTCGCGCGCCGCGAATTGGAAATGCTGCAGTGCTTGCCCGAGGCAGTCGTCATCACCACGGAAACGCTGTCATGGTCGCCAGCCTTGCCGATCGCCGGATCGACCAGCACGGTAGCTGTGGCGAACACGGTGTCGATCTCCTCGCCGAGCAGGAAGCGGGCGATGTCGAAATCGTGGATCGTCATGTCGCGCATGATGCCGCCGGAGACGGCGATGTAAGACAGCGGCGGCGCACCAGGATCGCGCGAAATCACCTGCACCATCTCCACATCGCCGATGCGGCCGTCGAGGATCGCCTGTTTCACTGCGGCGAAGTGCGGGTCGAAGCGGCGATTGAAGCCGATCATCAGCGTGGCGCCCGTCTGCTTCACCACGTCGAGACAGGTCTTTACGCGCGCCAGAGACAGGTCAATCGGCTTCTCGCAGAAAATCGCCTTTCCGGCGCGGGCGAATTTCTCGATCAGGTCGGCGTGCGTGTTGGTCGGCGTGCATATGACGACAGCGTCGATATCGGACGATTTTTCGATTTCGTCGATGGAACGCACCGCGCAGCCATATTGTGCGGCAATCGCATTGGCCGCGTCGGCAACCGGGTCGGAAACGGCGACAAGCTTTGCGTCGGCATTGCCGGAGACGGCCTTGGCATGCACCTTGCCGATGCGACCGGCGCCAAGAAGGGCGAAACGGAGGGTCATGGTATCCTCGTTGGAAAGGTGTTTCAGTTCGTCAGATCAGAAAACCGTACGGCCGGGCCTGACCGATATCTCGATAAGCCAGGAAGGGCGACCGCGCCAGATCGTTGGGGCAAGGCGCTCCGAATCGACCGTTTTGCACAGCTGTCCATTGTATCCCCGGCCGCCTTCACGGCTTTCCGGTTGCCAAGCGACCATTGCAGACATCGGAACGTATGGACCACATACACTGATCAATGGAACAGGTATTTCAAAATCTCGTTCTCGTCAACGCCGCGTTCGGGCACTTCCGGTGGCTGGCCGGCACGCATTGTGGGCGACAGCGCATTTTTCATTTGCCGGCCGAGAGCCCGTTTTCACCAGATGAGTTCACCATCCCGCGAAGCTGGCTTCCAACGCGGCCTCGATTGCTGGCAGGTCGTCCATCGACAGGCATAACGGCGGCACCATGCGCAGGATGTTGCGGTCAGCGCCGGACTTGCTCATCACAAGCCCGTTTTCACGCGTCCTCTCGAAGATCTCCGCCGTTGCCGCAGTCGCCGGCGCGCGGCTCTTTCGATCCTCCACCAGTTCGATAGCATGCATCAGCCCGCGGCCGCGCACATCGCCGATGACGGGAAAGCGCTGCTGCAGCCGTTCCAGCACCTGCCGCAAACCGGCGCCGACGCGCGCGGCGTTGGCCTGCAAACCATCCTGCTCGATCACCTGCAGGACGGCGCGCCCCGCCGCGCACGAGGTCGGGCTGGCGCCATAGGTGTTGAAGAAGTACTTGTTTGCCAGCGGTTCGGTGACATGGCGTTGCGCCACCACCGCGCCGAGCGGGAAGCCGTTGCCGATGCCCTTGGCCATCACCACCACTTCCGGCACGACGCCATGCGCCTCGAAGCCCCAGAAGCTGTCGCCGGTGCGTCCGAAGCCGCTTTGCACCTCATCGGCGATCAGGATGCCGCCATGCGATCGCACGATGTCGGCGGCAGCCTTCAGATAGCCGGGCAGGGCCTCGACGATACCGCCATAGCCCTGGATCGGCTCGAAGATGAATCCGGCGAGCTTGCCGCTGGTGGAATAGCGGATCGTGCGCTGCATCTCGGCGAGATAGGCTTCGACATCGTCGCCGAAGACGCCGCGATACGGGTCAGGCTGCGCGATGTGATGGATGCCGCCAAGCAGCGGAATGTCATGGCGGAAGCCCGAAATGCCAGTCAGCGATTGCGCGCCGATGGTCGCGCCATGATAGGCGTTGCGAAACGCCAGCATGTCGATGTTACGGGTGTAGGCCTGCGCCAGCACCAGCGCGAGATCGATCGCCTCGGTGCCGGAAGCGGTGAAATGCACCACCCAGTCGTGGCCGGCCGGCATCTTCGCCGCCAACTCCTCGGCAAACTGGGCCGGCACGGGGTGATGGAACATCGTCGTCGCATGCTGCAGGTCGTCGATCTGCGCCTTCACCGCCGCGTTGACAACCGGGTGGGCATGGCCGACCGAGATGCAGACATTCATGCCGAGAAGATCGGTCAGCCGGTTGCCGTCCTCGTCCCACAGGTATTGCATCTGCCCGCGCCGGAAGATCAGCGGCTTCTTGTAGGGTACGAAGGCGCGTTGCGAAGCGGCGAAGTAGCGCTCGCGGCGGTCGAGGATGGCTTGGCGGGTCCAGTCGGTGGTCATGTCTTCATCCGTACAAACACGCTCACCTCCGCAGACATGCAAGCTGCACGTTTGGAGCGTGCGCCTTTGAAGCTCCCCTCATCCCCCTGCCGGGACCTTCTCCCCAAGGGGAGAAGGACAATTGGGGCCACCCGCGTCGTATCGCTCAGGGAGCGTGTCACACGGGCGTTGAAGACTTGGCCCCTTCTCCCCTTGGGGAGAAGGTCCCGGCAGGGGGATGAGGGGGTGGACGGCCCAAAAGGGCGCCCTCACCTCTGCGGGCGCATGTCGGCGGCGTCGATGCCCGCCACTTCCACCGGTTTCTTCATCGCGTCGCGGCGGAACGGTTCGCCGAGTTCCTGGTTGATCATCGCCTCGATCAGCGTCGTCTTGCCGTGCTTCATCTGGTCGTCCACCGCCTTCGCGAGCGCGGCGGTGAGGTCGTCCATTGTGTGCGCGACGACGCCCTGCAAACCGCAGGCCCTGGCGATGCCGGCATAGGACACGTCGTCGTTCAGTTCGGTGCCGATGAAATTGTCGTCGTACCACAGCGTCGAGTTGCGCTTTTCGGCGCCCCATTGGTAGTTGCGGAACACCACCATGGTGATCGCCGGCCATTCCTTGCGGCCGATCGCCGTCAGTTCGGTCACCGCGATGCCGAAGGCGCCGTCGCCGGCAAAGCCGACCACCGGTGTGTCCGGACAGGCGATCTTGGCGCCGACGACCGACGGCAGGCCGTAGCCACAGGGGCCGAACAGGCCGGGCGCCAGGTATTTGCGACCCGCCTCGAAGCTCGGATAGGCATTGCCGATCGCGCAGTTATTGCCGATGTCGGAGGAAATGATCGCCTCGCGCGGCAGCGCCGCCTGGATGGCGCGCCAAGCCATGCGCGGGCTCATCCAGTCCGGCTTGGCGGCGCGGGCGCGCTGGTTCCAGGTCGTGCCCGGATCGTCGTCCTCGTGGTCCATCGAGGTGAGTTGCTGCGCCCAGGCAGATTTCGTCTGCGCGACCAGCGCCTTGCGCTCCGCACGGCCGGCATCGCCTGCGCTGTCGGAAAGCTGCGCCAGGATGGCGGTGGCCACTTTCTTTGCGTCGCCGACGATGCCGACGCTGATAGGCTTGGTCAGTCCGATGCGGTTCGGGTTGATGTCGACCTGGATGATCTTCGCCTGCTTCGGCCAGTAGTCGATGCCGTAGCCGGGAAGCGTCGAGAACGGGTTGAGGCGGGTGCCGAGCGCCAGCACGACATCGGCCTTGGCGATAAGTTCCATCGCCGCCTTGGAGCCGTTGTAGCCGAGCGGGCCGGCAAAAAGGCGGTGCGAACCCGGAAATGCGTCATTGTGCTGGTAGCCGCAGCAAACCGGCGCATCTAGCCTTTCGGCGAGCGCGGCGGATGCCGGGATTGCGCCGGCCAGCACCACGCCGGCGCCGTTAAGGATGACCGGGAACTTCGCGTCCGAAAGCAGTTTTGCGGCCTGCGCGATCGCCTCCTCGCCACCGCCGGGTCGTTCGAAGGCGGTTGGTTCGGGCAGGGCGATGTCGACGACCTGGGTCCAGAAGTCGCGGGGAACGTTGATCTGCGCCGGCGCGGAGTTGCGCCACGCCTGCTGGATGACACGGTTCAGCACCTCGGCGATGCGGTTCGGGTCGCGCACCTCCTCCTGGTAGGCGACCATGTCCTTGAACATCGCCATCTGTTCCACTTCCTGGAACCCGCCCTGGCCAATGGTCCTGTTGGCGGCCTGCGGCGTAACCAGCAGCAGCGGGGTATGGTTCCAGTAGGCGGTCTTCACCGCGGTGACGAAATTGGCGATGCCCGGGCCGTTCTGAGCGATCATCATGCTCATCTTGCCCGAGGCGCGGGTGTAGCCGTCTGCCATCATGCCGCCGGAGCCTTCGTGTGCGCAGTCCCAGAAGCGGATGCCGGCCTTCGGGAACAGGTCGGAGATCGGCATGAAGGCCGAACCGATGATGCCGAAGACGTCGGCGATGCCATTGCGCTGGAGGACTTTGACGAAGGCTTCCTCGGTGGTCATTTTCATGGGTGCGGTTCCTGAGTATGTGCGAAATGGCCGTGACACCCCCACTCCGTCAGCTTCGCTGACACCTCTCCCCCTTTTTGGGGGAGAGGAACGCCCGGCCTGCCTGCTCGGCGCCTTCCTCTACCCCTGAAAGGGGGAGAGGTGGTCCGAAGGACCGGAGTGGGGGTGAAAAAGTCTCAGCCGAAAACCTTCGTCAGCGCCTTGTCGACAGCGCCGGTGATCTGGTCGATCTGGTCGGCCGTGACGATCAGCGCCGGGCTGAAGCACAGCGTGTTGTTGAAGCCGGGCAGCGAGCGGTTGGTCGCGCCGATGATGACGCCCTGCGCCATGCAATCGGCGACCACGGCCTGCACCTTCTTCTCGTCGGCGGGTTCCTTGGTCGCGCGGTCGGCGACCAGTTCGGCGCCGCAGAACAGGCCCTTGCCGCGGACGTTGCCGATCACGGCGTGCTTCTCGGAAAGCGCATTGAGGTTGTCGATCAGCCGCGCGCCCATCGCCGTGGTGTTGGCGAGCAGCCCTTCGTCCTCGATGATGCGCATGTTTTCCAGCGCTGCCGCCGGACCGGACGTGCAGCCACCGAAGGTGGAGATGTCGCGGAAATACGACAGCGGGTCGTTCGCATCGTCCTTGAACATCTCGAACACACGTTCCGTGGTGACGGTGCACGAGATCGCCGCGTAGCCGGAGGCCACGCCCTTCGCCATGGTGACGAAATCCGGCTTGACGCCGAAATGCTGGTAGCCGAACCACTCGCCGGTGCGCCCGACGCCGCAGACCACCTCGTCGATGTGGATCAGGATGTCGTACTTGGCGCAGATTTCCTGTACGCGCTCCCAATAGCCCGCGGGCGGCACGATGACGCCGCCGCCGGCCGTGACCGGCTCGAGGCAGATCGCGCCAACGGTGTCGGGGCCTTCGCGCAGGATCACCTGTTCGATGGCGTCGGCCGCCGCCTCGCCGTAATGCGCGGCGTCAGGATACTGGTTGCGGTATTCGAGGCAGTGCGGCACTTCCACGAAGCCGGGCAGGAACGGGCCGTACAAGGCGTTGCGCTGCGGCTGGCCGCCGGCGGAAAGCGCGCCGAAGGTCGTGCCGTGATAATCGCGTTCGCGGTAGAGGATCTTCCACTTGTTGCCGCCATGGTGCCGGTGCGCGATCTGGCGCACCATCTTGAACACCTTCTCGTTGGCTTCCGAGCCGGAGTTCGAATAATAGACGCGGCTCATGCCGGGCATCTTCTCGATCAGCTTCTGGGCAAACAGCGCGCCCGGGATCGAGCCGGCCGAACCGGCGGAATAGTCCGTCTTCCCCAACTGGTCGCGCTCGGCATTGGCGATGCTCTCGCGCCCGTAGCCGACATTGACGGTCCACACGCCGCCGGAAACGGCGTCGAGATGCTCCTTGCCGTTGGCGTCCCACACACGCATCCCGCGACCCTCCACGATGACGCGCGGATCGATCGTCTCGAACATCTTGTGCTGGATCAGGTGATGCCAGACATTGGCGCGGTCGGCCTCGACGACTTCGCGGATGTCGTTGGGATTGAGGATCATGTTCATGGCGTTTTTCCCCGTCGCTGCGGCGGCTTGCGGCCGTCAGGTCAATGGGAAGGACGCATATCACGATCTTGGCGGACTGCGCCACCATGCGCGACGCGGTGCGTCGCGGAATTCTTCGTTCCCGTCAGGCGAGGCCCGGCCTGTCCAGTCCGGCGGGCGAAAAGGTGAACACCTCGCAGCCATCCTTTGTCACGCCGACGGTATGTTCGTACTGCGCCGAAAGCGAGCGGTCGCGGGTGACTGCCGTCCAGCCGTCGCCGAGGATCTTCACGTGCGGGCGGCCAAGATTGATCATCGGTTCAATGGTGAAGATCATGCCCGGGCGCATTTCCACGCCTTCGCTCGGGCGGCCGTAGTGGAGGATGTTCGGCGCATCGTGGAACAGCCGGCCGACACCATGGCCGCAGAACTCGCGCACGACTGAACAACGCTCGGACTCGGCGAAATCCTGGATCGCCGCGCCGATTGCGCCAATGCGGGCGCCAGGCTTCACCGCCGCGATGCCGCGCAGCAGGCTTTCGTAGGTGACTTCCAGAAGCCGTTCGGCGGCGCGCTTGATCGGCCCGACCGGGTACATGCGCGAGGAATCGCCATGCCAGCCGTCGAGGATGAAGGTGACGTCGATGTTGACGATGTCGCCCTCGCGCAGCGGCCGGTGGTCGGGCGCACCGTGACAAACCACATGGTTGATCGAAGTGCAGCAGGCGCGCGAGTATCCACGATAGTTCAGCGTCGCCGGCACCGCGCCGTGATCGGCGCCAAACTCGAAGATGAAGCGGTCGATGGCGTCGGTCGTGACGCCGGGCTTGACGATGTCGGCCAGCGCATCGAGGCAGCGTGCGGTCAGTTGCCCGGCGGCGCGCATGCCGGCAAAGCCGTCCGGACCGTACAGCTTGATCTGGCCGGTGTTCTTTTGCGGCGCGAGCGCGGCGTCGAGATAAGTGGTCATGGCGGGTACGCTCAGCCGACAATAGGGATCGTGTCTTGCGGGAAAATGCCTTGCGGCGTCACATGGCACCGAATGGCGCAGGCTTCAACCCCGCGCGCCCGCGCACGGTCGAAGGCGGCGCAATAGGCGGGGTCGAGATCGCGGCACAATGACAGGCGCGCGCAATCGCCGCGCTGCACGAGATACACCATGGCGGCGCGATGGCCGCTTTCCACCATGTCGCCGAGTTCATCGAGATGCTTGGCCCCGCGGGCGGTGACGCTGTCGGGAAACTCAGCCAGTCCGGGATGGCGCATCATGTGGACGTTCTTCACCTCCACAAAGGCCTGCCGGCCGTCGGCAAGGCCGAGCAGGATGTCGATGCGCGAATTGCGACCGTATTTCTGTTCGCGCTTCAGTTCGCCATAGCCGGACAATTCCGGCAGCAGGCCGCCCTGCAGCGCTTCCTCCACCAGCCGGTTCGGGAGTGCGGTATTGATCCCGACAAGGCCATTATCCGCTTCCACGATTTCGAGCGTGTGCGGATACTTCCGCGTCGGGCTGTCGCTGACCGTCAGCCAGACGCGTGAACCCGGCGTCGTCAGCCCCATCATCGAGCCGGTATTCGGCACGGCGGCGGTGATTTCGTCGCCATCGTCCAGCAGGACGTCGGCGAGGAAGCGCTTGTAGCGCCGGATCAGCCGTCCGGAGACGACGGGGAGGGTGAAGTGCATGGCGGGTTCAGGTCTGGCGCCTCACACCCGCACCTTCACATAACTTCCCGGCGCATCCTCGATCGGCTTCAGCTTGCCGCCGCCGGGTTTGCGCGGCTTGACGCGGGTGGCGTCCATCGCCTCGATCCAGACCTGCCAGTGCGGCCACCAGGATCCTGGCGTGACAGTGGCATTTTCCACCCATGCGTCGAAATCGCCTTGCGGCTTGCCGTTGGTCCAGAACTGGTACTTCACCTTGTCCGGCGGGTTGATGACGCCGGCGATATGGCCGGACCCGCCCATCACGTAGGTGACTTCGCCGCCAAAATGCTTGCATCCCTCGAACACGGAGCGGGCAGGGGCGATGTGATCCTCGCGTGCGGCGAGATTGTAGATCGGGACCTTCACGTCGCGCATGTGCACCGGCGCGCCGCCAAGCCACATCCGGTCGTTGGCGAGATTGTTCTCGAGGTAGCAGTTGCGAAGGTAATAGGAGTGGTTGGCCGCCGTCATCCGGGTGGAATCAGAGTTCCAGTACAACAGGTCGAAGGGCATCGGCTCCTTGCCCTTCATGTAGTTGGAAACGACATAGGGCCAGATCAGGTCGCCGGAGCGCAGCATGTTGAAGGCGGTCGCCATCTTCGAGCCGTCGAGATAGCCCTTGTCCTTCATCGAGTCTTCAACCGCCTGGATCTGGTCGTTGTCGACAAAGACCTTGAGATCGCCGGCATGGGTGAAATCGACCTGCGTGGTGAATAGCGTAGCGGAAGCGATTCGCGTCTCGCCTTCGCGGGCAAACATCGCAAGCGCCGCCGCCAGCAAGGTGCCACCGACGCAATAGCCGATCGCATTGACCTCGCGTTCGCCGGTCGCCTTCTCGATCGTGTCGAGGGCGAGCACGATGCCTTCGCGGATGTAATCCTCCCAGTTCAGCCGCGCATGGCGTTCGTCGGGATTGACCCAGGAGATGACGAAGACCGTGTGGCCCTGTTCCACCGCCCAGCGGATGAAGGATTTCTCCGGATTGAGGTCGAGGATGTAGAACTTGTTGATCCATGGCGGGCAGATCAGCAGCGGCCGCTTCAGCACCGTCTCGGTTGACGGCTCATACTGGATGATCTGCGCAACCGCGCTCTGCGCCACGACCTTGCCCGGCGTCAGCGCCATGTTCGTGCCGACGGCGAAGCGGGAATAATCGGCCTGCCGTATCTTCAGGTCGCCATGGCCGGCGTCGATGTCCTCGGCCAGCATCTTCATGCCGCGCACGAGGTTCTCGCCATTCGTCGCGATGGTTTCCTTGAACAGTTCCGGGTTGGTGACGAGAAAATTCGATGGCGAGATCGCATTCGATATCTGCTTCACGTAGAAGCCGGCCTTGTGGCGCGTGTGTTCGTCCAGACCGTCGGCATGCTCCACCAGGTCGTTCGCCCAGCGAGAGGTCAGCAGGTAGGTCTGGCGCAGGAAATCGAAGAAGGCGTTGTCGCGCCAGTCCGGATCGCCGAAGCGCTTTTCGCCTTTCTCCTCAGGCGCAACATCGCCGACCTGCTCGCCCGATGCGCGGCGAATGGCGTTGGTCCACAGCCCCATGTAGCCGGTGAACAGGCGGGTCTGCGCATCGAGCGCGCGCTTCGGATCGGAAAGCCAGTATTCGCTGACCTTGGACAGCGTCTTGACGACGTCGGCAACCGAATCCGACATCGTGTCGCGCACCTCGCCCTTCTCGCGCGGTTCCGCCCAGGCGGCGGCGGCCTTGCCGGCCTGCTCCACCATGCGCGCGAGATTGCGGGCGAAGGCTTCGGGATCCTTCAACACATACTTGTCGATCGCCTTTGGCGCGGAGTGCGGTTCGGTCGTCTTTTCGCTCATGTTCTCATCCTTGCCGTCCCGGTGCAGCGCCTCTCGGTCACTGTGGTCCTGCGGCATTTCCTCCCTTTTCCGCGTTCGACAACACAGCTACGGGAAATCGTTAGCGTTTTGTTGACACAATATCGCGCGAAGCAGGAGTGCGATCAACCGATGCTTTGGCTGTAGCATGCGGCGCGTGCCTGGATTAGGGCGCAAGGCGAGGAAGTTTTGGGCAAGAGCGGCATGAATTCGATTGGCAGGAGCGGGCGCGCGGTGTCGTGGAATATAGGCGTGACTGTTGTGCTTGCAACGCTGACAGCCGGGTGCACCACAACCAATCTGGAAGATATCGCGCCGCAAGCCGCCTTGCCGCAAACGTCGCCCGCGCCGAACGACAAACCGGCGACAGAAGCGGGCACCGAACGCGCGCGCCTCGATGCGCCCGCGCGGGCAACAACAGCCCGCGCCGCCCGCGACAGCGCGCAGGTCGCGGCGACCCCGCCCGCGCCGACCGTCGAATCGCCAACTCCCACCGATCCGGCCGACGGGCTGGGAAAGCCGAGGAACACCGGCGAATTCCCCAACATCAACGATGAGCCGGTTGGAGAAACTGCGCAGCGAACCGACCTGGAGCAGCGCGCATTGAAGGAGAACCTTGCCGACGCGAAGGCCAAACAAGCTGAAAGCCGCGAAAGCACCGCGGCTTACACAGACAAGTTGAAGCGCCTGCTCGAGATCCGCCGGTCTCACGTCAAGGACACGGTCGCCGAAATCGAGGCGGGCGCATCGACGCCCGACGAATGACGGGCTCGACGCAACCCCCCGGCAAAAGTAGAAGCACGACACCTTTTTGAAGGAAACTTGTCGATGCAGGAATTCCCCAAGATCCGCCGCCTGCCGCCCTACGTCTTCGAGCAGGTCAACCGCCTGAAGGCGAGCGCCCGCGCTGGCGGCGCCGACATCATCGATCTCGGCATGGGCAATCCTGACCTGCCGACCCCAACCGCCATTGTCGAGAAACTGTGCGAAGTGGTGCGCGATCCGCGCACCCACCGTTATTCCTCGTCGCGCGGCATTCCCGGCCTGCGCCGCGCGCAGGCGCGCTATTACGAGAACCGTTTCGGCGTAAAGCTGAACCCCGACACACAGGTGGTCGCGACACTCGGTTCGAAGGAAGGCTTCGCCAACATGGCGCAGGCCATTACCGCACCGGGCGACGTGGTGCTGTGCCCCGATCCGACCTATCCCATCCACGCATTCGGTTTCATCATGTCCGGCGGCGTCATTCGCTCGATGCAGGCGGCGCCCGACGACAATTTCATCCCGGCGCTCGAGCGCGGCGTGAAACACTCCATACCCAAGCCGCTGGCGCTGATTCTCAACTACCCGTCAAACCCCACAGCCTTCGTCGCCACGCTCGACTTCTACAAGGACGTGGTGGCCTTCGCTCGCAAGCACGACATCATCATCCTGTCGGACCTTGCGTATTCCGAGATCTATTTCGACGGCGCGCCGCCGCCCTCGGTGCTGCAGGTGCCGGGCGCAATCGACGTGACGGTCGAATTCACCTCGATGTCGAAGACCTTCTCCATGCCAGGCTGGCGCATGGGATTTGCGGTTGGAAACGAGCGGCTGATCGCCGCGCTCGGGCGGGTGAAGTCCTATCTCGATTACGGCGCCTTCACGCCGATCCAGGTCGCGGCGACCGCTGCGCTGAATGGCGACGGCTCAGACATCGAGTTCGTGCGCCAGACATACAAGCGCCGCCGCGACGTGCTGGTCGATGCGTTCGGCCGCGCCGGCTTCATGGTGCCGCCTCCGGCAGCGACCATGTTCGCCTGGGCGCCGATTCCCGAACCGTTCCGGCATCTCGGTTCGCTGGAGTTTTCCAAACTGCTGGTGGAAAAGGCCGATGTGGCGGTTGCGCCGGGGATCGGCTTCGGCGGACCCGGGGGCGACCCAGGGCGCCCCGCGCCGGGGGGAAAAGAGCCTCGCCTCCCCCCGGCCGCGCGCCCCAACCAGCGGGGCCTTGCCACGGCGGAAACGAAGCTGCACAACGTGATACCGCTCAGCGCCCGGCGCTGAAATTCCGAAATTCGAGGGGATAGCAACATGACCGAACCGTTGCGGATCGGCATCGCGGGGCTTGGCACGGTTGGCGCGTCGGTCGTGCGCGTGCTGCACGAAAAGGCCGGGCAGTTGTCACGCCAGTGCGGCCGCGACATCATTGTGACCGCCGTCAGCGCCCGCGACCGTTTGCGCGTTCGCGGCGTCGATGTTTCGGCCATGACCTGGTTCGACGATCCCGTGGCACTGGCGCAATCTGGCGGGATAGATCGGAAGAGCGTCGTGTAGGGAAAGAGTGTAGATCTCGGTGGTCGCC
>CALMYO010000268.1 GCA_937873685.1 uncultured Paracoccaceae bacterium | reverse complement strand
TAGCCTTCGAGATTCCGCAGAGCCTTGCCTGGTACGAGGCCGAATATGGCAGCCTCAGCTTCGCGCAGGCCGTCGGCAAGGCCGTGGACACGATCATCACCGCATCGGGAACAGCCAATCTCGCCGGCGCGAAGAACTTCTTCCTCGGCGCCGAAAGCTATTACACGCAGGTGGCGCTGGAGCGCATCGTCCGCCCCGGCGTCAGCCTCGACGACGCCGTGACGGTTGCGATGCTGAGTTCCGTGCTCTACGAAAGCGTCAAGGCCGACGCCGGCCCGTATGGCGAGGCCGTCAACGATTTCGCCAACGAGGTCCGCGCGGCGGGACTGTCGGATTCCTTTGGAGAAAGCCTGTTCGCTTGAGGCGTCGCCTGCTTCCATGAGCGCATCCACCGGAACGGACGGCTATCGTCGCCTGTACGACGGCTTCCGCTGGCGGGTGCCGGGCCGCGTCCACATCCGCAGCCCCGCCCCCGCCGGCTGGGCGGCGCGGGGGTTGTGGCCCATCCCGCTTTCCATCAGCGCGCCTGAGGCGCCCGCAGGGGCGCGGACCGCCTGCATCAGCGCCTTGCGCACGGCTATCGGATCGTCAGCGGCAATCACGGCAGAAGCCGACATCGCCAAGACGGAAACAGCAAGCAAAAGCTTCTTCATGTGAGCATTCTCCCAAGGTTGCGTTCGGCCCCCGCCGAAACCGCATGATGCACGAAAACGCCGCGATTCCTATGGGTTGAATATGTCACGAATTCGAAGACGGCTTGAACACACTGTCAATCACATCCGTCTCACGAAAACGTGAAGGGCGGCCCGTCATGGCGCGGGCCGCGATGCTTGTGCGGGCGAACCGCTCAGGCCGAAGCCGCTTCGTAGCGCTCCAGCACGTATTCCCAGTTGATCAGGTTGTCGACGAAGGCCTCGAGATACTTCGGCCGGGCGTTGCGATAGTCAATGTAGTAGGAATGCTCCCACACATCGACGCCGAGGACCGGCGTGGCGCCATGCACCAGCGGGTTCTCGCCGTTCGGCGTCTTGGAGATGGCGAGCTTGCCGTCCTTCACCGAAAGCCAGGCCCAGCCAGAACCGAACTGCGTCGTGCCGGCGGCGATGAAATCGGCGCGGAACTTGTCGTAACCGCCAAGATCGCTGTCGACCGCCTTCGCCAGCGCGCCGGGCAGGCTCTTGCCGCCCCCGCCCTTCTTCATCCACTTCCAGAAATGGATGTGGTTGTAGTGCTGGCCGGCATTGTTGAACAGGCCGGGGTTCTTGCCGAAGGATTGCCTGACGATCTCTTCGAGCGACAACCCGTCCATGCCGGCCTCCGCCGCCAGCTTGTTGCCGTTGTCGACATAGGCCTTGTGGTGCTTGTCGTGATGGTACTCGAGCGTTTCCTTTGACATGTACGGCGAAAGCGCCTCGTAGTCGTAGGGCAGATCGGGAAGTTCGAAGGCCATTGTCCTCGCTCCTGGTTGGAAGAATCTCATGCGGTAACGCGCAGTTGGCGTTTGTGTTCCGCCATCGCCAAGAATAGGCGCGCGGGGCGCGATCGGCAACGCGGGCGCGGCAGAATCTTGCTGCCGCCTTGCGGTCTCACCCGGTTGCGTGGGCGAATTCCCAATACAAGGCGCGCGCTTTTCCGCCGAGCGGTCCCGGTTGCAGTTCGCGGTCCTCGACGCGGATCACCGGCACGATCTTGGAATGGTTGCCGGTGGAAAATATCTCGTCGGCGGTCATGAAATCCTGCACCGTCAGCGATTTTTCCACCACGGTCACACCTGCCTCGCGCAGCAGGCCGATCGTGCGCGCCCGCGTGATGCCGGTCAGAAACGTGCCGTTCGGCGCGGGTGTGAACACGACACCGTCCTTGGCCATGAAGATGTTGGAGGTTCCGGTCTCGGCGACATTGCCCAGCATGTCGAGCACCAGCGCATTGTCGAAGCCGCGCTTGTGCGCCTCCATCACCGCGCGCGCATTGTTCGGGTAGAGGCAGCCGGCCTTGGCGTTGGTCGGCATGGTTTCATAGGTCGGCCGGCGAAACGTCGACACCGACACCGAAAAACCTCTCGATGCGATCATCGGCGCCTCGTGCAGCACCAGGCAAAAGCGCGTGGATGCCGGATCGGCCGGCACCGACATGTAGCCGCCATGCTCGGCCCAGTACATCGGGCGAATATAGACCGCGATCTGCCCGTCGAACTTCTTCAGGCCATCCCGTGTCAGGCCGACGATCTCGTCCGGCGCCATGGTGGGCGCAAGGCCGAGCGCGGCAGCCGAAACATTGACACGCGCCGCATGCCGGTCGAGGTCGGGCGCGACGCCCTCGAACCAGCGCGCGCCGTCGAACACGCTGGATCCGAGCCAGAAGGCGTGGGTGCGCGGACCAATCAGCGGCACGTTGCCCTCATGCCAGTCGCCATCGACAAATGTCCATGTTTTCGTTTGCGCTTTCGTATCAACCGCCATGCGGGCCTCCCTTGCATCGGTTTGAAGTCAACGCCGTTTGGCCTCCAAGGTCAAGTTTTTGGCGCGCCGCTTGACGCATCGCTGCGCTTTCGCCACCTTCCTGCCGGCGAGGAGGAAAAGATGGCGTTTTCGGCTTATGTTTTCGATGCCTACGGTACACTGTTCGACGTCCATGCGGCGGTGCGCCGCAATGCGGAGCGCATCGGGCCGGACGGGCCGCAGCTTTCGGAATTATGGCGCGCCAAGCAGCTGGAGTATTCCTGGGTGCGCGCGTTGATGGGCGCCTATGTCGATTTCTGGCAGTTGACGGAGCAGGCTCTCGACTACGCCTTCGACAAGTTCCCCAGCGCTGATCGGTCGCTGCGCGCCGACCTTCTTGACGCATATTGGCGGCTGGATTGCTATCCGGAAGTGCCGTCCGTGCTCAAGGCGTTGAAGGATGGCGGGGCACGGCTTGCGATCCTGTCGAACGGCTCGCCGGCCATGCTGGAAGCGGCGGTCAAATCGGCGGCGCTCGACCAGGTGCTCGACGACGTGATCTCGGTCGATCCGCTGCGCACCTTCAAGACTTCGCCGCAGGTCTACGATTCGGTGGCGACGGCGTGGCGGGTCTATCCTGATCGCATTTCCTTCCAGTCCTCGAACCGTTGGGACATCGCCGGCGCAACCAGATTCGGTTTCCGCACCGTGTGGATCAACCGGAGCGGCCAGCCGGACGAGTATCGCGATTTTTCGCCGGCGCGCATTCTGCCCGACCTGCGCGCGCTGGACTGAACCCAGCTTTGCATGCGGCAAATTGTTGCGCGGCGGCAACAGGGCGGATTCATCGGCGAAAGGGCGAATTCTTGGCAAACCATTCGTTTACAGAATGGTTGCATATCGCGTGATCGTGATGTTTCTGCCGCTTCCGTTGCCGACGATCGGACAGTAGATCGAATCGCGTCGACGCACCAACAACAGCAGGTCGCTTGCGCATGACAACGGTTTCCCGCCGCCAGTTTCTCTCCACCGTCGCCGTTAGCGCTGCCGGCCTCGCCGCGGCCTGCACCTCGACGCCGAAGCCTGTCGTCCTGTCGCGGGCGCCGCAACCGGCGCAACCGAAGCCCGAGGGCCTGAGCGGCTATGCCAATGCGTATGGCCAGGTGTTCGACGGCGGGTTCCAGATTCCGGCCGTTCCCGTGGAACGGATCAACCCGAAATTCCTGCGCCAGGAAGTGTCCAACACCACGGGCGAGCCTGCGGGCACGCTTGTGGTCGAAACCGGCCAGCACTTCATCTACTACACGATGTCGTTCGGCCGCGCGATGCGCTACGGCGTCGGGCTTGGCCGCGAAGGTTTCGAATGGGCCGGCAAGGGCGAGATCAAGTGGAAGCAGCCCTGGCCGAAATGGTTCCCGCCGGCGGAAATGATCGACCGCCAGCCGGAACTGGAAAAGTACCGCTCGTCCTATGACAAGAAGACCGACACCTGGCTTGGCGGCATGGAGCCGGGGCTGATGAACCCGCTTGGCGCACGCGCGATGTACATCTATTCGGAAGGCAAGGACACCGGCTTTCGGGTGCACGGTTCGCCGGAATGGAATTCGATCGGCCGGTCGGTTTCCTCCGGTTGCGTGCGCATGATGAACCAGGACGTCATCGACCTTTACGACCGCGTCAAGGAAGGCACGCCGATCGTGGTTCGTTAACCGGCCACTTCATGGTGCGAGTTTCAGGGGCGCTGCGGCGCTCCTTATCGATTGCGCGCCAATCCGTTCCCCGGAGATTGCCGGTGTCGGCTGACCTACGGTGCGGGCACTGGCCCGGCCGCCCTATTCAGGCTTCCGCTGGCCGTGGTCCGGAACCGGCACCGACGCCGTCGTGAGATCTCGGTCCGGACCCGGATCGCGCGAATCGCCGAAGCGCTCGTCGAGATACTCGTATGCGATCTTCGCACCCTCGCGGGCCCGGACGCCCAGTGTTTCCACCAGAGCAGCACCGGTCTCGCACAACTCCGGCCGCCTGTCGCAAATGCCGCGCGTATCGGCAATGACGCCGCCGACGAAACCGAGCGCCTCGCCCGCGCCGACAGTTTCGCCATTCGCGCCGTCTTGCGCCTCGATTGGCAAGAGCATCAGAACGACGATGCCCCAAATGCCCAGTCGCAACAGGAAACCCATCAGAATCGCTCCCCGGAACCAGCGGCAAGTCGCCGCTTCTTGTCCGTCTGCCGGTATACGGACTGGCGACCAACGCCGGCTTGCGCCAAACCGAGCAATTGGGTTCAAATCTGTTTCAATTTGCAGATGACAGGATTTGAAGAAAATTCGATTGAAGTCGGCGGCATCGCCGTTACCTGGCACTAAGCAGGCAAGCGGTTGGAAATCATGGAATTTTCCTGATCGACCGGAAACGCGTCCGGTTCCGGCGACCGGCGCGCCGGCGATACGTCGCGTTAACCATGTTGGCCATTGCGGTTCGCAGCAGAACCGAAATCGCATTCTGAGTGCGCTTGCGCCGCCGAATTGGCGGCGCGCTTATGCTTTCCTTAAACCGGCAGTGCGATTCTGGGCGTCAAACAAAACGGATCGTTCACCGGGTCAGTAAAGAGTTCAGCCGTTGATCGACATTGCAGGGATAGCCCGGCGTCTGGCGAAAGCCTTCGATGCAAGCGCCGCCGAGTTGCTCGGTCGCCAGAAAGGCGATCGCGCCCGGCGCTCGCGCCTCCTCGTCTGGCTTTGCATCGCGACGCCGCTGGCCGCAGGCGTGCTGCCGCTGCTGGCGAGCCTGCGCGCACCCGCATCCATTGCGGTGCCGGTGGCGGCGATCCTCGCTGTCGTGCCGGTTGCCGGGCTGGCGCTGCTGTTTGCCCGCCAATCGACCGGAGTGATCGTCGCCGCGCTTGCAATCCTAGCGCCGACCTGCCTTGCCGGCGCCATTCTCGCCATGCCCGAAGCCGGGCTTCTGTTTGTCCTGTTCGCCATTGTGGCCCAGGCGTCACTGGCGTCGTTGGCCAGCGTGCGGATGCGGGTGGCGGCGTTTGGACTGCTGGCCGTGCCCGTGACGGCGACTGCGGCAAACGAAATGCTGGTTGGCCGAACCGACAGCTTCGATCGGGGGTTGCTTTTGCTTGCGACCGCTTTTTCCCGGCGGATCGCGCCCGGGAGAGGGGGGGCGAGGGGGGCATATGGAACCCCCGCCATTACTCGCGATACCGACTGGACCGCGTCGCGACGGCCGCTGCCGCTCCTGCGCGTCAACGCGGAGGGCGCGGTGTGCGGCGTCGCCGAACCGGACACGCCGTGCACGCTGCCGCTTGCCGACATCGCGAAAGATGGTTTACTGGCGCGCATTCACCTGACCGACAAGGTCGCCGTGCTGCAAACAATCCGCATTGCGACCGGCGATCGCGTTGCGGCGATATGCGAGGCGCGCATTCGCACGAGCGCGGACAATGCGCCAGCGGGCGAGATCCGGTACCGCTGGCATGCGTTGTCGGCCATGCCGTTCGCTGCGGACGGTGCTCCGCAATGCGTGCTTTCGCTCGCCGATTGTGACGATCTGCATCGCGAGAGGGATAGCGGCGCGGCGCTTGCAGAGCGTATTGCCGAAGCCGAGATCGGCAAGGATCGTTTTCTTGCCGCGGTCAGCCATGAATTGCGAACGCCTCTGAACGCCATCATCGGCTTCTCCGACATTCTCCATCGGGAGATGTTCGGAGCGTTCAACGATCCGCGCCAGAAGGAATACGCCAAACTGATCCACGAATCGGGCACACATCTGCTCACGGTCGTGAACCTGATGCTGGATGTTTCACGCCTCCAGGCGGGGCAATACCATCTTGCAAGCGAACACTTCGCAATCAAGCCGCTGGTAGAGGAGTGCGTCGTAATGCTGGCGCTCGAAGCCCGGCGCAAGGAGATCCATCTTGCCGAGCGCGCGCTTGCTTCAGTAGGCGAGGGTGTTGCGGACCGGCGCGCGGTGAAGCAGATCCTGATCAATCTGCTCGCCAATGCGATCAAGTTCACGGAAAAAGGGGGATGCGTGACGGTCGATGCGTCACGCGAAGCCGGCGCAACGATTCTCACGGTCAGCGATACCGGGATCGGCATGTCCGCCGAGGAGCTGGCGCGCATCGGCCGCCCCTTTGTCCAGATCGACGGAGATTATGCGCGCCGTCGCGAGGGCGCCGGACTTGGCCTCTATCTGGTCAAGGGTCTGGCCGAACTGCATAGCGGAACCATGGACATCAGGAGTGAACAGGGCGTCGGCACGATGGTGACCGTAACCATTCCCGACGACGCCAAGGCCGGAATCCCGCAGGATGCGCCTGCAATCGCGCGGAGGGCTTGAGCGATGGCGAAAAAACCGAACCGCAAACGGAACTGGCGCAGCGTGCCTGCCCGGATTGCAGGCAGCGCGGCGGGCGCCGTCGGCCAGGCGATAGTCGCGCGCCCCTGGTCTGCGGGCGGCCTCATGGCGTTTGCGGTCGCGCTGGCGTTCATATCCGGCAATGCGATCTGGAACCAGACGCAAGCCCACCCGGCTCCGCTTTTCGCCACGCGTGACGCCGCGTTTCAGGCGCAGCGCATCGCCTCCGCGCCAAAGGCGTCGCGCTTGTCGGAGGAGGAACGCAAGGCGACGACGGTGAAGATCGAGCGGAGCGATCCGCAATTGCAGCGGATTCAGCAACGGCTGTCCGCCATGGGCTTCTACAGCGGTGAGATCGACGGCGTCGCCGGTCCGCGCACCGACCAGGCGATAGATCGGTATGCGGCGGCGCGCGGCAAGAAGGGCCGGGAATTGTCGGCGGCGCAAATCGAGGCGATGCTGGCGGAGGACGGAATTGTGACCGCCGCCGTGCCGGCCGCCAAACCGCAGAAGATTGCAAGACCCGTATCGTTCCCCGTCGCCGACGCGCTAACGGAGGTGGAGAAGGTGCAAGCCGCACTGCGGGCGTTCGGAAATGAGAGCGTGGTGGTCGATGGCGTGGCGGGCGCAAAGACGCAAGCTGCATTGCGCGAATTCCAGACGCTGTTTCGCCTTCCGGTCACCGGCAAGCCGGACAGGGAAGTGCTCGACAAGATGCGCGAGATCGGTTTGCTGAATTGACGGGGTTGGCGCATGTTCGGGCGCTGCTGTCCCGCACGGTTTCCCGATGCGTCTGAAAAGCGAAATCTGGGTGCAGGCGCTGCTGCGCCGGACCGTACAGGCCGGCGGCTTTGCGACGGGGTTGCGTCGCGGTTTTGCCGACGCCGGCGCGATTCATGTTTCGGTCCGGGACCGTTCGGGCGCAAATGTGTTGTTGTCGCCGGCCCCGCAAGCGCTGATCGAAGAAGCGCAGACGTCCCGGCGGGCGTTCCAGGTCGTCGGAAGCGGACTGTCCGACGAACAGGTCTTGCAGGCAATCGAGCGGGAATTGCGTCTCGATCCCGATTTTTGGTTGATCGAGATCGAAGGCGTTGCCGACTGGACCGCGTTTCTGGACGTTGCAAGCGAAGCCTGACGTCTCACGGTTGCGCGGAAGGATCTCGTTTCGCTTGCCTGTTTTCGCCCGCGCTCACGCCGCCTTTTCGCCAAGCGCGATGCGACGCCGCGGTTCGGCTTGCGCCACATGCGGCTGCAAATCGTTTGCGGCTCTTGCCTGTTGGGCAATTGCCAGCAGTTCTTCGGCACGCCAGTTGCGCACCAACGCCCGGGCTTCGCTGACGTCGATGCGCTGGTAGATGGAGCGAATCCGCTCAAGCGTCTGTTCGTTTGCTGCAAGTTGCGGTGCGAGCGCCGCAAACAGCCGCATTGCGTCACCGTTCGCCAGACCGATGAAGCGCATGGCGACAAGCAGATTTCGGGATTTGACCGTTTCGACGATGTTGTGCGCCGTTGCCAAGGTGAGATTCAGCGCATCGGCCATCGCGGTCTCGATGAAGCCCTTGTCGTTGAGTGTCGCTAGCCGCACCCATTCTTCCGAAGACAGATCGCTTCTTAGCTGCGGCGGCGGCGCGTAGGCCGGCTTCGGGATGGATACGGCTTCGGGCGCCTTTTTTGCTGGCGCAGCCGGGGCAGGCCGCGCGATTGCCTCCTGCCGCTGCTCCATCATGGCGCGCAACTCGTCGCGCGCGCGCTCCAGCCGGTCTTCCGACTGCGATGACGCCGCCATGGTATGGCTGTTAGACATGGTGGCTGAGGGCTGCGCGAAGACTGAACCGGTGATCGTCGTTGCGGGCTTTGCAGCAATGGCCGGAAGCGCAATCGCCTCGGGCGCGGCCGCAATGGCCGGCGTCCCATCGCGCATCTCGCGATCGACCCGGGCGCGAAGCTCCAGGGCGCGATCGATGACGGCGCTGTTGAAGCCGCGCAATGTCTGCAAGACGATCGAACTGAGGCTCTTGCGTCGCGCAATCGCGCGGGCGTGCAACTCGCCATGCTGCGAAATCTTGCCGAGAAGATCGGCGGACGACAGCACGATGGAGCGGGTGAGCAACGGGGCGCAGATTTCCACCGGCTCGTCGCACAAGGCAAGCACCAGCGCCTTGGGCGCCGAAGGCGCTTCCGAAAGCGCTGCAGCGGCATGCCGTTTCGCCATTTCCGATGTGCGCGGAAGCAAAGGCAGGGCGAGTTCATAAAGGCGTGAGGCTTCGGCTTTTCCGGGGCGCGTCAACGAGCAGAATTCGGTCACCGACGCGGTCAAAAGACGATCGTAGCGCTCCATAGCAGACATGTACTTCAGCCTCCCCGGCTCAAGAATTGACATTGCACGCCTCGTACGCAACACATCACCCGTTACGGGGATGACAATAGGCCAGAAGCGTTAGCAAGCTGTTAACCAACAAAGAGGTACGGAACCCACAACGAACTTCGGCGCAGGCAGACCCATGGGTGAGGTTGTCCAATTTCGCGGGAAGTTGAAGTCGCGCCAGCCGCGACCGGACCGTTGCGTAAACGGCCCGGCCGAACTGTTGTTCTTCACGGGCGTCCGCTATGAGAAGTTGATCGACAACCCGGTCGAGACCGCCCCGGACATTTCGGCGCGCGCCAAGCGCAATGCAGCGATGAAAGCAGAAGCGGAACGGGTTGCTGGACGGTTTTCCGGCAGGTGAGCGCATGGGGCGCGCTCAGACGCTATTCGGGCGGTTCCAGCCTTCGACAGCGGGCATTTTCCAGATACTTGTCGGCGAGTTCCCGCCAGGACCGGTCGGGCACGAAAACCCTCAAGACCGCAAAGCCGCGCCGCGCCGATGTCTCGGCGATAACGGAACGCGACAGAATGTCCGGCACTTCCTTGCGCAGTTCCACCAGCTCTTTCGGCGTCGCCACCGCCACGTCCAACCGGCGGCCGGCGGCAATCCGGTCGTTGATGCCAAACACGATTTCGCCGCGGTCGTTGAACACCGAAAGGGTCCACATCGCATGTCGGCCGTCGGCGAAGAAATGGACCGGCTGATCGTCAATCTCGAACCGGCAGGCGGCGATGGCAAAATGCGGGTCCGGCACGGCCGACTTCACCAGTTGCGGCTTGTCGTCGATCCGCAGGAAGGCGAATTCCGGCACGGCGCGCACTACCTGCAGCCAGACCGTATTGGTCGCCAGCACCGGCAATGACAGGATCACCGCCAGGTGTACGATGCCCGCGCCGACGAGCCCGACCAGCAGGGCGTAGAACACCTTACCCATCGCAGCCTATCCGTCTCAGCAGCGGTAGGCGAAACTCCGATAGTCCGGAACCGTCGGCGACCGAAGTATCGTAGAAAACCATGCTGACACTAAAGGCGGTCAGTGAGCGGCCTGTCCTGATCCAGTTCCCGGGCCGTGCGTCCGGACCGATTGCGATCGCGATGCTTCCATCGGCTTGGCGCAGTGCGAGCCGCGAATGAAGCGCCCCGCCAACCGGGCGCGGCGGTTGCCCAGACATCAGAAATATCGTCCACAGCCGGGCAATCGGCGTTTCGCCTTCCAGCCTGTAGTGGCAGTTCCCGGTCAGTGGACGGCCTTCGGCGTCGCGGCTGGCGGTGAAGGCCAACCCCTCGGCCGGCCCGAGTGGAAACAACCCGTCACGCGACTGCCGCGCCCGCGCATAGGGATCGGCTTCCGGTGACCCCGCATTCGGCCAGGCCGTCCATTGTCCGACATCGAGTCGATTGAACCCGGGGAACTCGTCGACAACGTACCAAGCCGCGCCGATCCCGCCGCCAAGCGCAACGCCGAGTGAAAGAACGATCAGGAACAGGGTGCGCAGCATGTCTCGGCGTCCATGGCGCGACAACGGAGTTGATGCGAGCCTGAGCGACAGCGATCGCGGCTGGTCGGGGCGGCCTTGGACAGGACGGCGCTTGCAGCCGTGACGCAATCTGCATCATCGGCGCCTCGCGCAGGGGGTAGCAGGAGCACTGTTTCGCCCTTCAGTTGGAAATCGCCGAAGTGGCGTTGAGATCGGCGACGGGTGCGACAACATTGAGCGGCGCCGAGTCCACGAACGCATCGTGCAGTTCAGTGAGAAAGTCGGACATCGCCGCAGACAAGGTGCGCGGACGTTCCTCGACTTCCGCAACTGTATCCGCGTTGTTCTCGTTGTCGGCGGACCCTTTTTCCGGAAGTTCGGGTATGGAATTCTCGACGCCTGGCAGCGGTTTGAGTTCGATGCCGGTATGCGCGTAGGACATCAGCCTCTGCCAAGTCATTGCCGGCAAGCGCCCGCCGGTCAACTCGTTGGTCGTGGTATAGTCGTCATTGCCGAACCATACCGCAGCGGTAAAGTTACCCGTATAGCCGACAAACCAGGCGTCACGGTAGGACTGGGTAGTGCCGGTCTTGCCCGCCGCCGTCGTCATGGTCAGTCGCGCCCGCTGTCCCGTACCCCAGGCAGGCACCTGCGCCAGCATCTGGTTCATCTCGAAGGCGACTTTCTCCTCCATAACTCGCGTCGTCGCCGCAGGCTCCTTGCGCCGGTCGAAAAGCATGCGCCCCCCCGACGACATGATCTGCGTGAAGCCATGCCGGGTATTCCCGATGCCTCCATTTGCAAAGCACAGATACGCGGTGGCCTGGTCCATCACGGTGATGCTGGAGGTGCCGAGCACCATGGTGTGATGACGCGTCATCTCCGACTCGACACCCATCGCATGCGCCAGTTCCACGATCGGCTCCGTGCCTTTGATGACGTCACGGGCGAGATAGACGGGAACCGTGTTGATCGAACGCGCAAGCGCGCTGGTAAGTGTGACGGAGCCGCTGTAACGCCGGGCGTAGTTCTGCGGTGACCATCCACGCCAGGTGACGGGACGGTCCGAGACCTTTGTGTCGGGCGTCAACCCGGTCGCCAAGGCGGCGGCGTAAACATAGGGTTTGAAAGACGAACCGGCTTGCCGCAGCGCCCGCGTCGCGCGGTTGAACTGGCTTTCGCCATAATCCCTGCCGCCGACGATGGCGCGCACCGCGCCGTTATTCTCCACCAGCACGATCGCGCCTTGCTTGACCTTGTACTCGTCGCCGAACTGCCGCAGGTGGAATTCAAGCGATTCTTCGGCCGCTTTTTGAAAACCAAGATCGATGGTGGTGCGCACCACCAGGGAACGCGTATCGAACTGCGAAGCGGCTTCCTTGACTTCGTCGAAAACCCAGTCGAGGAAGTAATCTGGGCTCTCCACATTCTCGCGCAGCACGACATCGGCCGGTTCGCGCCGTGCGGCGGCCACCTGACCCTCGGTCATGAAGCCGGCCTGCACCATGTTGGTCAGCACCTCGTTGGCGCGCGCGCGCGCCGCCGGCAGGTTGATGTGCGGGGCATATTTCGCCGGGGCCTTGAACAGGCCGGCCAGCATCGCAGCTTCCGCCAGTGATACGTCGCGCGCCGACTTGTCGAAATAGTATTCGGACGCCGCAGCAACGCCGAAGGTGCCGCCACCCATGTAGGCGCGGTCGAGATAGAGCTTGAGGATTTCCTTTTTGGGGTAGTGGGATTCGAGCCACAGCGACAGGAATGCTTCCTTGATCTTGCGCTCGATCGTGCGTTCGTTGGACAGGAACAGATTCTTCGCCAGTTGCTGGGTGATGGTCGATCCACCTTGGACGACCGAATTGGCTCGCACGTTTTCCGTCATGGCCCGCGCAAGACCGAGCAGGTCGATGCCGTAGTGATCGAAAAAGCGGCGGTCCTCGGTGGAAAGCACAGCCTTGATCAGGTAATCCGGCATTTCGTCGATCGGCACGGCTTCGGAATGCAGCACGCCGCGCCGGCCTATCTCGTTGCCGTAACGGTCGAGGAAGGTGACGGCGAATTCGTCGCGGGTGCGCCAGTCGCCCTCGGTCTCCTCGAAAGCCGGCAGCGCCAGCGCCAGCAAAAGCACAAAACCGGCTGTTCCGAGCGTGAATCCCTCGCTCGCCAGTTCGAAGAAGACGCGCTTGAATCCGCGGGCGCGGAAACGCCGGAAAAAGATGACGACGTCTTCCCAGAACTCGCCCGCGCCAAAGCGCGATTCATAGAGGAAAGTGTCGATGAAGGAATCGAGTTCGAGCAGGAAGCCGGATTTCCCGCGCTTTTTACCCTTGTCCTGGCGAAACGGATTTTCCATGCAGTCGCGTCAATCCGGGCAAATGCCCGCACACGCGCGGCGAGCCTCGCGCAGCAGTCCCTTCACGGCTCTATTTGGCGGAATTGCGCCGAAATCACAAGCCATGATGGCGCGTTGAAAAGCAGGTGCAGAAAAACAAGGTCAATAGGAAAAAAGTCCTTGACAGGCGCGCGGTGCTCGGGTAGGTTCTTGTCATCATCCAACAATTGGGTCTTGGGAGACGCCGGCGCCGGAAGCGCTTCGGTGGTTTTAGCGCGCCGCCATGCCGGTCGAAACGGCGCGCGATCGACTGCAAGCCGGCTGAGGAAACTGTCTTGACGACAACCGTTCATGAAGCGCCGGCTGAGCCGCACCCGCTGCAAACCGTCCATGCGGCGCTGTCGCAACACGCAGCCGTCCTGGCCCGCCAGCTCGGAGGGCTGGATCACCACGACAAGGCGCTGACCGACGCCATCGCCGGCATCATCAATTCGCTGGCCAAGATGGACGCGATCATGCCGTCCGTGGTGGAGGCGGAGGCGCCGATGGACGATGCGGAGGTGGCGGAAATACTGCAGACCATCGACAGGCGGATCAATGACCTTGCCGAGCGCCGCGCCAGAGACATCTTCAAACATTCGAAAGACGCCGCAGGCGCTGCGGCGGCTGAAGCGGACATTCCTGCTGAACGGCCTGCGCCATGAGCAGTTGCCGCCGGCTGCAAGGTTCGATTGGCGCACCTGGCTTGTCATGGGCGGGCGCGGCTCTGGCAAGACACGGGCCGGCGCCGAATGGGTGAATGCGCTGGCGCGCGGTCTCGCACCGGCTGACTTCGCTCCTTGCGGCCCGATTGCGCTGGTCGGCGAGACGCTCGGCGATGTGCGCGAGGTGATGGTCGACGGGCCTTCGGGCATCCTCGCCGTCTGCGGCGCGGACCGTCCGGTGTGGGAATCAACGCGCCGGCGGCTGGTGTGGCGTTCCGGCATGGTGGCGCAGGCGTTCTCGTCGGAGGATCCCGAAAGCCTGCGCGGGCCGCAATTCGCCGCCGCCTGGTGCGATGAGCTCGGCAAATGGAAACATGGCGAACAATGCTGGGACATGCTCCAATTCGGGCTGCGGCTGGGATCATGGCCGCGCCAATTGGTGACAACGACGCCGCGCCCGGTGCCGGCGTTGCTGCGCATCCTTGAAGACAAGGCGACGTTTCGGGTGCAGATTCGCACCGCCGACAACGCCGGCAATCTCGCGCCTGGTTTCCTCGAGGCGATGCAGGCGCGCTACGGACGTTCCGCGCTCGGACGACAGGAAATTGACGGCGAACTGATCCTCGACCGGGCGGATGCGCTGTGGCGACGCGCCATGTTTGCGCGATCGTCAGGAGCAAAGCCGGACGATCTCGCGCGCATCGTTGTCGCGGTCGATCCGCCAGCGAGTGCGCGAAAGACCGCAGACGCCTGCGGCATCGTCGCGGCGGGCATCGATACGGCCGGTTTCGTGCATGTCCTGGCCGACCGTACCGTGCAGGCGGTGTCGCCAACAGTTTGGGCTGCGCGCGCCATCGGGCTGTACCGTTCGGTGGATGCCGATGCGCTGGTCGCAGAGGCGAACCAGGGCGGCGACATGGTGGCGAGCGTCATCGCCTCGGTCGACGCCGGCGTGCCGGTGAAGCTGGTGCGGGCGAAACGGGGCAAATGGCTGCGCGCCGAACCGGTCGCAGCCTTGTACGAACAGGGCAGGGTGGTTCACGCTGTCCCCCTGCCTGAGCTTGAGGACGAAATGTGCGCCTTCGGGCCGGACGGGCTGGCCGATGGCCGCTCGCCGGATCGCGTCGATGCGCTGGTCTGGGCGGTGAGCGAACTGGCCCTTCAGCCGCGCCAGCAGCCGAGGGTGCGCCCGCTCGCCTGATCTGGCCCGGCCTCGCCACCCCATATCTGGAAGGATGACCATGGCTTTCTCGCTTTCCTGGCCCTGGCGGCGCGGAGCGCGCACGGCAGAGCGCAAATCTTCGGGCGGCTGGGGCATCGTTTCCCTGCACGACACCCGGCCGGGTGACTGGACGCGCCACGACTATGCCACGCTTGCCCGCAACGGCTTCATGCGCAATCCGGTCGCCCATCGCGCGGTGCGCATGATCGCCGAGGCGGCCGCCGCTGCGCCGTTCCTCCTCTATGAAGGCGTGACGGAGATCGTCGCCCACCCGCTGCTCGACCTGCTCGCGCGGCCGAACGGCCGCCAGTCCGGCCCGGACCTGCTCGAGACGCTGTACGGTCACCTGCTGCTGTCCGGCAACGCCTATCTCGAACTGGCCGAAGCCGATGGCGAGGCGGCAGAACTGCATCTGCTGCGGCCGGACAGCACCCGCGTCGTCACCGGGGCCGATGGCTGGCCGCTTGCGCTCGAACATGGCGCGGGACGCAAGCGTCGCATCGCGCTCGATGACGAGCGTCCGGCGGCGCTTCACTTGCGCCTGTTTCACCCGCTCGATGATGTCGACGGCTTTCCACCGCTTGCCGCCGCCGCGATGGCGCTCGACTTGCACAACACGTCGGCGGCGTGGAACAAGGCGCTGCTGGAAAACTCCGCGCGGCCCTCCGGCGCGCTGGTCTACGCGCCGAAGGAGGGCGGCAACCTGTCGCCCGACCAGTTCGAGCGGCTGAAACGGGAACTCGAGGACGGTTACCAGGGCGCGCGCCGCGCCGGCCGGCCGTTGCTGCTGGAAGGCGGCCTCGACTGGAAGCCGATGGCGCTCTCGCCGAAGGACATGGATTTCCTGCAGGCAAGGAACGGCGCCGCGCGCGATATCGCGCTCGCCTTCGGCGTGCCGCCGATGCTGCTCGGCATTCCCGGCGACAACACCTACTCGAACTACCAGGAGGCCAACCGCGCCTTCTATCGCCTGACCGTACTTCCATTGGTCGGGCGCACCACGCAGGCGCTGTCGAACTGGCTCGCGCCACGCCACGGCAACACCCTGCGCCTGACCTTCGACGCCGACCGCATCGACGGGCTCGCTTTGGAGCGTGAGGCGTTGTGGTCGCGTGTCGGCGCGGCCGATTTCCTTTCGGATGACGAAAAGCGCGAGGCCGTCGGCTACCAGCCGCGCGGGCAGGAGCGATGACATGGCGATGACCGAACTGCCGGCCGGCGCGACGTTGTGGCTGGCAAAGAGTGTTGGCGCGGTCGCCGGGTCGGCGATCTCGATCGCCTACATCCTGCCGCACGGACGGCGCGAGGCGGCGCTGCGCTTCGCCGTCGGATTGGTGTCCGGCATGGTGTTCGGCGGCGCGGCGGGCGTGAAGATCGGCCGCGAACTCGGCATTGCCGATGCTTTGTCTGCCGCTGAACTGGCGCTGGTTGGCGCAGCGGCCGCAAGCCTCGCCGCCTGGTGGGCGCTCGGCGTCGTGCTGCGTGTCGCGCTGCGCGCCGGCCGCGCGGACGCAAACCGCGACTGAACCGAAATCAGGACAAGATCATGGGTCTGGAAGAACGTCCCGCCGCCGCGGGCGAGCGCCGCCGCGCGGGCTTGAGCCTGCAGGAACTCGACGCCGAAGGAAGTTTCAGCGGCTATGCCAGCGTGTTCGGCGAGGTCGATCTCGGCCGCGACATGGTCGAGCGCGGCGCTTTCGTGCGCTCGCTGCGTCGTCGCGGCGCCGGCGGCTTGCGCATGCTGTTCCAGCACGATCCCGCCCAGCCGATCGGCGTGTGGGACGAGGTGCGGGAGGACGACCGCGGCCTGCACGTGCGGGGCCGCCTTACACTGACTGTCGCCCGGGCGCGCGAAGTGCTGGAGCTGATGCGCGCCGGCGCGCTCGACGGGCTTTCCATCGGCTTCAAGACCGTTCGCGCCAGAAGCGAGGGCGGGTCCGGCGTGCGCCGCATCCTCGAAGCCGATCTTTGGGAAATTTCAGTCGTCACCTTTCCGATGCTGGCGAGCGCCCGCATCAACGCGCTGAAGCGGGCCGATAGCCTTCCGTCCGTACGCGAATTCGAACGCTGGCTCGTGCGGGACGCCGGGCTGACGCGCAGCGAGGCGCGGGCGACGATCGCCCGCGGCTACGCGACACTTGCCGGCGCGCGCGACGCCGCCGGCGCCGATGACGATGCGCTGGCCCGCCGCATTCGCGACGCGGCGCGAAAGATCCAATCCGCAACAGGAGTTATGACATGAGTTACGACAAGGCCGGGGTTTCCCCGGAAAACAAGGCGGCTGCGCTGCCGTCCGGTTCCACCGGCGATGCGCTCGACGACCTGATGTCCGCCTTCGAAAGTTACCGCGAGACCAACGACCGGCGTCTGGCCGAGATCGAAAAGCGCGGCGCAGCCGATCCGCTCACCGGCGAGAAGCTGGAGCGCATCGACAAGGCGGTGGACGCCCACCAGCGCGCGCTCGACCGGCTGTCGCTGAAGGGCGCACGCCCGCCGCTCGACAGCGGCGCGGCGTCGTTGGATTCGCTGGAGCGCAAGCGCGCCTTCGAGGCCTATGTGCGCCGGGGCGACGAACGGCCGCTGCGCGCTGCGGAAGGCAAGGCGATGAGCGTCTCTTCCGGCGCGGACGGTGGCTATCTGGTGCCCGACGAGACCGAAGCGGCGATCGGCGCGCGGCTGAAGCAGATTTCGCCGATCCGCTCGATCGCTTCGGTGCGCCAGGTCTCCGGCTCGGTGCTGAAGAAGCCCTTCGCCATTTCCGGTCCGGCTGTCGGCTGGGTCGGCGAGACGGCGGCACGGCCGCAGACCGCCTCGCCGCAACTCGACGAACTGCAGTTCCCGACGATGGAGCTCTACGCCATGCCGGCGGCGACGCCGTCGCTGCTGGAGGACGCCGCCGTCGACATCGACCAGTGGATCTCTGCCGAAGTCGAGATGGCGTTCGCCGAGCAGGAGGGGTCGGCCTTCGTCGCCGGCGACGGCGTCAACAAGCCGCGCGGTTTCCTCGACTATGCGGTGGTCGCCGAAAGCGCCTGGACCTGGGGCAATCTCGGCTATGTGGCGACGGGCGCCGCCGGGGCTTTTCCGGCGAACGACGCCTCCGACGTGCTGATCGACCTCGTCTACGCGCTGAAGGCAGGCTACCGCCAGAACGCGTCCTGGGTGATGAACCGCAAGACTCAGGCCGCGATCCGCAAGCTGAAGGACGCCGACGGCAACTACCTGTGGCAGCCGCCGGCGGCGGTTGGCCAGCGGGCGCTGCTGATGGGCTTCCCGGTGGTCGAGGCGGAAGACATGCCGAACATCGCCGCCAACGAAACCGCGCTCGCCTTCGGCGATTTCGCCCGCGGCTATCTCGTCGTCGATCGCACCGGTGTCTCGGTGCTGCGCGATCCCTACTCCGCCAAGCCCTACGTGCTGTTCTACACCACCAAGCGCGTCGGGGGCGGGGTGCAGGATTTCGACGCGATCAAGCTGCTGAAATTCGGCGTGAGCTGAGTTTTCCCTCCCCTTCGAGGGGAGGGTGGCCGCGAAGCGGCCGGGTGGAGTGGCTTCACGGTCATTTCCGGGAAATCAAACCCCCTCCGGTCCTTCGGACCACATCCCCCTAGCAGGGGGAGGAAATCCCCGGCCAGCGACTCCACCCTCCCCCTTTGCGGGGGAGATGTCGCCTAAGGCGACAGAGGGGGGGCGAGCGAGCGACGCGTTCGCCCCTCCTATTCGGCGACTGCAGCCCATGTTTCGATGGCTGGATGATAACCGCCACCCGACGTAGCCAGGCGCCCCCCTCTTTCCTGCCGGACATCTCCCCCGCAAGGGGGGAGAATGGCGCCGGGTCGCGTTTGTCTTTCCCAAACAAGGATCTGCCATGACGTTGGTGCTGATCGAACCGCCGGCGCTCGAGCCGGTGACGCTTGGCGAGGCCAAGACCCATTTGCGCGTCGACGGTTCGTCCGAGGACAGCCTGATCCTGTCGTTGATCGGCGCCGCGCGTACCCATGTCGAGGCGGAAACCGGGCTGGCGCTCATCCCCCAGCCCTGGCGCCGCCACGGCGAGTGCGTTGGCGCCGACCGGGCGCTGACCCTGCCGCGCCACCCGGTGCGCCAGATCGTCGAGGTGACGGTCTACGACGCCGAAGGCGCGCCGGTCGTGCTTGCCGGGTCGCAATACCGGCTCGATGCTCTCGCGCGGCCGGCGCGGCTGACGCTCGAACCGCAGGTCGACGCATCGAACGGCGTCGACGCCGATTTCACCGCCGGGTTCGGCGATACCGGCGTCGAGACGCCCGAACCGCTGAAGCGGGCGATGCTGATGCTGGTCGCGCACTGGTACGAGTTCCGCGGTGCGTTCCGCCCTGCTGACCAGCCGGTGTCGATCCCGCCGGGCTTTGACCGCCTGATCGCCCACTATCGCCGGATGAGCCTGTGATGCCGACCCTGTTTCTCGATCCCGGACGGCTGCGCGACGAGCTGCGGCTGGAAGCCCCGGTCGATACGCCCGACGGCCTCGGCGGCGCGACGCGAAGCTGGGTGGAGGTGCGCAGCCTGTTCGGCTTCGTGGAGCCGGTCTCGGCCTCAGCGCCGATCCGCGGCGACGGACCGGACCCGGTGGTCACGCACCGCATCTTCGTGCGCCGCGCCGCCGACATCGACGGCACGATGCGCCTGCGCAAGGGCGACCGGATCTTTTCCATCTTTACTGTGAGCGATCCGGACGAATCCGGCCGCTACCTGCTGATCGAAGCCGAGGAGGCCGGTCGATGACGCTAGCCATGCGCATGACCCTGGACGGCCTGTTGCGCGCGCTGCGCTGGCGCGCCTTCGGCATTGCCGAACGGGCGAGCGAAGCGACTTCCGCGAAAGAGGCGGGCGCCCGCAATGCTGGTGCAGCCGGAGCGAACCGCGGCGACAGCGGGGAGAATCGGCGATGAGCCCGGCCTTCGACCTTCAGGGCGCGGTGCATGCTGCGCTTATCGCCAGTACGCCGCTGGTTGCCCTGCTCGGCGGTTCGGACCGTATTCATGATCGCGCGCCGGAGCGCCGGCAGTTCCCGTATCTGCTGCATGGTCGGACGGCAATCGCCGCCTGGAACACGGCCAGCGAGGCCGGCCACGAGCATTTCCTCGTCATCGAGGGTTGGTCGCGCGAACGCGGCCGCGCTGAATCGCTCCAGATCATCGAGGCGGTGGAGGCGGCGCTGGCGCCGTCGGCCATCGCGCTCAACGCACATCGGCTGGTGAATCTGGCCCTCGACTACACCGAATGCCGCTTCGAACAGGCCGACCGGGCGTTCAAGGCAAGCTTGCGCTTTCGCGCCGTCACCGAGCCGCTCGGCTGATCGCACCCACCCCATTCCAACATTCGAGGAGAACCCGATGGCTTCGCAACGCGGCAAGGATGTCTTGTTGAAGGTCGACCAGGGCGGCGGAACGTTTGTCACCGTCGCCGGGCTGCGCACCAAGCGCATCGTCTTCAACGCCCAGCCGGTCGATGTGACCGACGCCGAATCGGCCGGCCGCTGGCGCGAACTGCTCGGCGGTTCCGGCGTGCAGCGCGCTTCGGTCGCCGCCTCCGGCATCTTCAAGGACCAGGCGTCGGACGAACTGGTGCGGGCGCGGTTCTTCGCGGCCGAAATCTCCGCCTGCCAGATCGTGATCCCGGATTTTGGCGTCGTCGAGGGGCCGTTCCAGATCACCGCGCTCGAGTACGGCGGCAATCACGACGCCGAGGTGACCTTTGAGATAGCGCTGGAATCGGCCGGCGCGCTCACCTTCGGGGTGCTGTGATGCCGGTCAACCGCAGGCGCGGCGAGGTCGCCGCCATTCTCGACGGTCGCGAACACACCTTGTGCCTGACGCTCGGCGCGCTGGCGCGGCTGGAAGACCATTTCCGGGCAGGCGATCTTTCCGCGCTCGCCGTCCGTTTCGGTCAGGGCAGTCTGTCGGCCCGCGACGTGATCGCGATTGTCCATGCCGGGCTGACCGGGGCGGGCTCCCCTGTGACGATGGACGAAGTCGCGGCAATGCGCTGCGAGGGCGGCGTGGCGGGGTTTGCCGCGCTTGCCGCCGAACTGCTGGCGGTGACCTTCGGCGCGATCGACGAGCGGCGCGCGCCCATCGAAACGTCCGCCGCGGGAATAACAGAGGGACCAGGAGTGGCCGTCGTCCGGACGGAAGGCGCTCCGGCCGATCGCGCGGGAGGCGCTACGCCAAACCCTTGACAGCCGCAGCCGCCACGCCGCCGCCGTTTCCCTGGAGCAGGGCGATGGCGTTCGGCTTCGGGCGGCTGCGGCTGTCTTCGACCCAGTTCTGGGCGCTGACGCCGCGCGAACTTGCGGCCGCCTTCGAGGCGCACATGCCGCGACAAGGCGGCGCACCAGACCGCGCCGCCCTCGACGCGCTGATGCGCGCCCATCCGGACCGGAGTGCCGGAGTTGATGAGAGATACAGCCATGGATGAAACGCTTACCGTTTCGCTGGAAGCCGACACCACCGCGCTCGATCAGGCGTTCCGTGACCTGGAAACCCGTGCCCGCTCTTTCGGCAATGTGCTTACCGGGGCGTTGAAGGGCGCGGTGCTGTCGGGCAAGAGCCTTGAGGACACGCTGCGCGGCATCGGCCTCAGCCTCGCAGGCAAGGCGCTCGACAACGCGCTGCAGCCGCTTTCGGCGCTGATTGACCGGGCGTTTTCGTCCGTTGGCGCGGCGGCGCTCGG
>CALMYO010000267.1 GCA_937873685.1 uncultured Paracoccaceae bacterium | reverse complement strand
TGGGGAGGGTCCGGCCGAAGGCCGGGGGTGGGGGTGACAACGCCAGCCACGCCAGCGAATCCGGTCCTTGTTCTTCAACAGTACCAATAACTTGCCGCGACGATTTGCCCCGAACCCCGGCCTTCGGCCGGACCCTCCCCACAAGGGGGAGGGAAACTCCCCGTACCGCCAGCGCCTTAGCCCTGCAGCAGTGTGAATGCCGTAGCCACAAGGGGGAGGGAAAATCCCCGCGCTTCTTTCGCTATGCTGCGGCAGCGTTGATGCTGTGCGCAGCGAACACGGTTGCCTTTCCGACGCACGCCGAAGTCCGTTCTTTCGAAGTGTTCTCGCGGCCGATCACGCATTTTCGCATCGACTCCAGGGAAACGCGCTTCGGCCCGCTGGAATTCGTCGGCGGTCTGGAGATGACATCGTGGGAGCGCGACTTCGGCGCGCTGTCGTCAATCCGCATGCTGCCCGGCGGCGACGCATTCCTCGGCGTCGCCGACACCGGCTTCTGGTTCTCCGGACGTCTCGTGCGGGACGAGAAGGACGCCCCCGCCGGCGTGGCGGATTTCCGCATGGCCGACATTCTTGACGCCAAGGGCAAGCCGCGCCCGCAGAAATGGGAGGCCGATGCGGAAGGCGTTGCTCTCGACGGCGACGACGCCATCGTCAGCTTCGAGCGGGTGCATGCCATCTCACGCTTTACCCTCGACCTGACGGAATTCGCGTCGCGGCCGCGCGAGATGGGCATCCCCGTATCGCTGCGCGAACTGCGATCCAACAAGGGGTTCGAGACGCTCGCACTGGCGCCGCCGGCCTCGCCGCTTGCCGGCGCGCTGGTCGCCGTCACCGAACGCAGCCTCGACAAGCAGCGCAACATCATGGCGGCGGTAATCGGCGGAAAACGCGCCGGCGAATTCTCGGTGAAGCGGATCGGCGTTTACGACATCACCGACGGCGATTTCCTGCCGAATGGCGATCTTTTGCTGCTCGAACGACGCTTCTCGATGGCGGACGGCGTCGCCATGCGCATCCGCCGCATCGCCGGCAAGGACATCAAGCCGGGCGCGACGGTGGACGGACCAATCGTGCTGGAAGCCGACATGCGCTACCAGATCGACAACATGGAAGGGCTTTCGGTTTCGCGCGGCGCAAACGGCTACACGCTGGTGACGCTGGTGTCAGACGACAACCACTCGCTGTTGCAGCGCAATCTCCTGCTGCAGTTCCGCTGGGTGGAGTGACGGGTCCGGCCAGCTTCACGCGCCCTGCGGCGCGGGCTTCAGCACAGTCAGCAACGCGCCGTAAGGCACAAGCATCGCCAGCCCGATTGCGATCTTGACGCAGAAATCCCCGAAGGCGAGCGAAATCCACAACGGGACTTCGGTTCCGAACAGGGAGGCGGGAAAAGCGAGCGAACCGTCCTGCATGCCGAATGCGGCGTCGATGAAGGCAAACCGCGAAGCGAAAGCGAGGCTGAAGAAGATCGCGGTATCGAGCGCCGAACCCAGCAGCGTTGAAATGAAAGGCGCGCGCCACCAGGCTTGCCGCCGCAGGCTGTTGAACACCGTCGCGTCGAGCATCTGGGCGACAAGGAAGGCCGTGCCGGAGGCGATCGCAATGCGCGGCGTCGCCAGCCACACCGACATCGCAACCGCCAGGACGAAGCCGGCGAGCACCACCTTGCGCGCGGCGGAGACGCCGAACCGGCGGTTGGTCAAGTCGTTGACGAGGAAGGCGACCGGATAGGTGAACGCGCCCCAGGTGAGGAGTTCGCCAAGCCCGAAATGGGCGAAGGGAAACTGCACGAGGACATTCGACGCGGCGACGACAAGCGCCATCAGCGCCACGAAGGGCAAGAGCGATCTGAAGGACATTTTTTTATCCTGGGTGATGGAACCAGCAAAAAGGCGGACCGCAAAGGCCCGCCCGTCACGCATGCAGGCAAACGTCAGGCAGCGGCTTCGGCCACCTTCTTGGCGACCTGGCGCTTCAGCAGGCGGGCGCGCTGCGACAGTTCGTTTTCATCGGCCTTGGCGAGGAAGGCATCGAGGCCGCCGCGATGCTCCACGGTGCGCAGGGCATTTGCCGAGATGCGCAACCGCACGCTCTGGCCGAGCGCATCGCTCATCAGCGTTACATTGACAAGGTTCGGCAGGAAGCGTCGACGCGTCTTGTTGTTGGCGTGGCTGACATTATTGCCGGTCAGAACGGCCTTTCCGGTCAGTTCGCATGCGCGAGACATGGTATTTATCCTGTGTTGCGGGATGGCTCTGCGCAAATGCCGAAAAGGCCCCACGGGCCGGATTGCGCATTCCGTCCTTTCAGAAAAGTCGACGCTCTATAAGGACCGCATCGCTCGTCGTCAACCGGGTGGCAGAAAATCAATGCCGTTGCGCTTCGGATTGGCGCGCCGCGCCTTGCGGCGCCAGAACCGGCACGAAGACCCTGCGCGATTGGCGGGCGGCGACCGGCAGGCCCTGATAAAGCCGCTTGCGCGCCTCCACCACGATTGCGCCGGCAAACAGTGGCCAGATGCGCCGGCCAAGCGTCTCGCTGCGCACCGAAAGCCGCAACCATCCGCGTTGGCGCGCTGGCGGGAACAGCAGCGCCTCGGAAACCGCACCCGGCGTGAAATTGGTCTCGCGCAACAGCGCGGCAAGCTGGCTGCGCGACCACGGCCGGCCCCAGCCGAACGGCGTGTGATCGAACCTTGCCCACAGCCCGCGCCGGTTTGGCGCAACGATGATCAGCCGCCCGTTCGGCGCCAGCACCCGCCAGGCCTCCACCAGCGTTTCGCGCGGGTTCTCGGCAAATTCCATCGCATGCACCATCAGCATGCAGTCGATGCTGGAATCGGCAAGCGGCAGTTCTTCGTCGAACACCAGCGCGGTGGCGCTGGCGCCGATCGACGGCCAGGCCACGCCGCCCTGCGCTGCGGGCATGAAGGCAAGGGTGCGCTCGGCATCGCCGCCGAACCGCTCGAGATAAGGCACGGCGTAGCCCAGGCCGACCAGCCGCTCGTTCGGCAGCGGGTTCCAAACGGTTGCGAGCGACATGGAAATCGAGCGGGCGGCGAAGCGGCCGAGGGGGGAGGCGTAGAACTGGCGAAGCGCAACGATGTCGGTTCGCATGGCGATCCCTCTGATCGGCAATGCGCGCGATCTGCCGATCGGCGGTCATCCCTGCGTTTCACATAACCGCTGCGCCGGCATATTCAAGCATGTCGCCGGACCGGGCGTCGACGCCGATTGCCTCAGCTCCCGGCGCGTCGGAACTCCATCACCCAGTTTGTCTCCCACGCGCTGGCATCCTTTCTTCGGAAGGCCTGCTCCCAGCGGCAAGCCTGCCGGCTCCCGCGTTTCCACAGAAAGCGGACAACGATCGGGACACCCTCAAACACATCCTCGGCGAGGAACGTGCCGACATCGCCCGCAAAGCCGCCGATGACTGGAGGATCGAGGTGGCCGGGGTTGCGTCCGTCCAGCCACCAGATCGACCACGACCCGGACGCCGGGTCGAAGGTGCGCAAGGCGCATGCGTGGAACGAGCCGCCTTGCGGATGGAGCACGTTTTCCTCGATGTTGCCGTTGCCGCCAAGGATCGGGCGTGTCGTGCTCGTGCCGGAAAACTCGTCCCAATCATCGGACGCCTGCAGGCGTTGTCTCAGCCTTCGGTGCGACACATCCCAGGCGCCGTGCAGGAAGTCGAAATCCCGGTTGCCGTTTGCTGTCATCGTCATCTCCCTTGCGTGCGCCCGCGCGGCGCAGAGGCCGCCGCATGTGGTCGACGACACCGTAGCCCAGGGCAGCGTCAGAACATGTCAGGATGGTTTGCCGGCCGCGGACAACAATTGGAGCCGCACACAATTCATCCGCGTTCGATCAGGAAGCGGTGACCGCCGTCGATCGTTTCGGTGCGATCCAGTCGATGGCCGTATTCCGTGCAGAAATGCGGAATGTCGATCACCGCCAGCGGGTCTGTCGTCTCCACCCACAATAGCGCGCCGGGCAACATTTCCGACAGGCGCTTGCGCGCCTTCAGAACCGGCAAAGGGCATTTGAGGCCGCGCAGGTCGAGAACCACCGCTTCAGCCATTGATTACTGTCCCATCTGCATCGGCATGTGGGATTCAGAAAGGATTGATCTTCTTCAGGAACGAGCCGATCCGCGAGGATTTCTCCGGCTGCGGCTGGTTGGCGAGTTCGGCGGGCGGCGCTTCCGCCGCCTGGGCTGCGCCCGGTCGCGGAGCTTCGGCCGTTTGCGGATTTTCGGGTGGGGCGGCCGGCGCGGGCGTTGCCACCGGGCCCGGTTGCGCGTCCTTAGCTTGCGGAATGGCGGCGACGGGCACGCTGGTGTCTGGCTGCGGCAACGGTTCTGCGGCCGGAGCGGCGTCGGCCGGCTGTTGCGCGGCCGCCTCTGCCGCCGCCTTGGCGTCCGCTTCGGCCTTGGCCTGCGCTTCGGCGGCGAGTCGGGCGGCCTCTTCCTCGGCGGCCTTCGCCTCGGCGGCCTTCGCCTCGGCGGCAGCCTTCTTGTCGGCCTCCGCCTTGTCAAGCTTGGCGACTTCAAGATCGAAGGCCTGCTTGAAGGTCTGCTGCTGCGCAGCGTAGGCGACCGACAGGCTTTCCGGCATGCTCATCGGCGGGCAGGCGGGGGGGGGGGGGGACGGGCCCCCTTCCCGCGGCCGCGGGAAGAACGAGCGGTTTGCGCCGACATCGACGGCCCGCGCGCCGTTCGAGCGAGCCCGGACACGCGCTGATA
>CALMYO010000266.1 GCA_937873685.1 uncultured Paracoccaceae bacterium | reverse complement strand
AAGTTTACAATGGAACTTGGCTATCTTTGTGGTCAGCAGTTGCTGGCGCTGGCCCGCTGCCTGATTTCCGATCCCGACCTGATCCTGCTCGACGAACCGACCGAGGGCATACAGCCGTCGATCATCGACGAGATCATCGACCTGTTGAAGAAGCTGAACGAGCGCAACGGCATCTCCATCGTGCTCGTCGAACAGAGTCTCGATTTCATCACCTCGCTGTCGCATCGCGTCCTGCTGATCCAGAAGGGCACGATCACCGGCGAGATCGCCGGATCGCATGCGGCCGACCCCGACCTGATCGAGGAGTTCACCGGTCTCGGCTCCAGCGGCGCCAAGCGCGGGACTTCCGGCGCCGCGGCGCAATGGAACGCGCCGAAAGCCGCCCCGCCGGCGGCGGCGAAATCGGCCCCGCCGCCCACAAACGGTTCCACGGCATCGCGAACGGCAAAGCCCGCGCCGCCGACCTTGCAGCAAAGGATGTCTTACATGACTGTCCAGCGTCCCACCCTCGCCCAGATGAAGGCGATCGTCGCCGAACTCGGCATGAGCATGTCGGATGCGCGCGTGCAGGAATTCATCGACGTGATGCAGGGCACGCTCGACGCCTATGACGTGGTGGATTCGCTGCCCGACTACCTGCCGCCGGTGCTTTATCCGCGTACCTCCGGCTACCGGCCGACGCCTGAAGAAAACCCGATGAACGCCTGGTATGTGAAGACCGAGATTCGCGGTGCGCCGCGCGGTCCGCTGCTTGGCCGCACGGTCGTGCTGAAGGACAATGTGTGCCTCGCAGGCGTGCCGATGATGAACGGCGCCTCGACGCTGAAGGGCTATACGCCCGACATCGACGCCACCATCGTCACGCGCCTGCTCGATGCGGGCGCAACGATCGTCGGCAAGGCGCATTGCGAGTATTTCTGCCTGTCAGGCGGCAGCCACACCAACGCCACTGGCGCAGTGCACAATCCCCACAAGCACGGTTATTCCGCCGGCGGATCGTCCTCCGGTTCCGGCGCGCTGGTCGGCGCAGGCCAGGTCGACATGGCGATCGGCGGCGACCAGGGCGGATCGATCCGCATGCCTGCCTCGTTCTGCGGCATCTACGGCATGAAGCCGACGCACGGTCTGGTGCCCTATTCCGGCATCATGCCGATCGAGACGACCATCGACCACACCGGCCCGATGACGCAGACCGTAATGGACAACGCTCTGATGCTGGAGGTGATTGCCGGGCCGGACGGGCTCGACCCGCGCCAGTACGACGTCAAGACCGACCGCTACACCGCCGCCGTCAATCGCGGCGTGTCCGGCTTGCGCATCGGCGTGGTGAAGGAAGGTTTCGGCCAGCCCGGCGCCGAAGCGGATGTCGACGCCAAGGTGCGCGCCGGAGCGGAAATGTTCCGCAAACTCGGCGCCACGGTCGACGAAATCTCGATTCCGTGGCACCTGCACGGCCCGGCGATCTGGACGCCGATCGGCCTTGAAGGCCTCACCAACCAGATGATGCTCGGCAACGGCTTTGGCACCGGCTGGGAGGGGCTCTACACCACCTCGCTGCTGGAATATCATTCAAACTGGCGCACACGGGCAGACGAGCTCTCCGACACCCTGAAGATCTCGATGCTGGTCGGCCAGTATCACCTCAAGCACACCCGCGGACGCTACTACGCCAAGGCGCAGAACCTCGCCCGTCAGTTGCGCGAGGAATACAACAAGGTGCTGTCGTCCTACGACCTGCTGCTGATGCCGACGACGCCGATGAAGGCGACGCCGCTGCCCCCGCCGGATGCAACGCTGGCGCTGTGGTGCCAGCGCGCCTTCGAGATGATCATCAACACCTGCCCGTTCGACGTGACCGGTCATCCCGCCATGTCGATCCCCTGCGGCATGTCGCAGGGCCTGCCGGTCGGGTTGCAACTGACCGGGCGGCGCTACGAGGAAAGCACGATCTACCGCGCCGCTGGCGCCTTCGAGCAGGCCGGCGACTGGCGCAAGATGTAAGGCGTTCAACGGGCGGGAGGGCCGGCGATGAAGCAAAGCTATTCGAGTCGGCCGAGCATCGTTCCCGCCAACGGCCTTTCGCATGTCGCCGGGACAACCGAGCGGCCGCTGATCGACGCCACCATTCCTTCCTTCCTGGCCGAGGTTGTGCGCCGCCACGGCGCGCGCACAGCGGCGGTGTTTCGCCAGACCGGCGACCGCTGGAGCTACACGGAATTTGCGCGGCTGGTCGACCGCCTCGCCGCCGGCTTACTCTCGATCGGCGTCTACAAGGGCGATCGTGTCGGCGTGTGGTCGCCGAACCGGCCGGAATGGCTGCTGGCGCAGTTCGCAACCGCGCGCATCGGCGCCATTCTCGTCAACATCAACCCGGCCTACCGGACGGGCGAACTGGAATACGCCCTGACCAAGGTTGGCGTAAAGGCGCTGATCGTCGCGCCGCAATTCAAGTCGTCGGACTACCTTGCGATGGTCGCGGAGCTCGCGCCGGAACTCGGCTCCTGCCCACCCGGACGGTTGCGCGCCGCGCGCCTGCCGGAATTGCGCGCGGTGGTGCAACTCGGTCCGGACCCGCGGCCGGGCTGCTTCTCGTTCGACGAGGTGATGGCGCGCGGGCGTTCGGCCGTGCGCGCCCGGCTCGACGCCATCTCGTCGGCGCTCCATCCTGACGATGCGATCAACATACAGTTCACCTCCGGCACGACCGGCGCGCCGAAGGGCGCGACGCTGACCCACCGCAACATCGTCAACAACGCCATCTCCACCGCGCGGGCGATGAAGCTCAAGCCCGGCGAGGCGCTGTGCATTCCGGTGCCCTTCTATCACTGCTTCGGCATGGTGCTCGGCAATCTCGCCTGCTGTTCCTACGGCGTCACCATGGTCATTCCGGGCGAAGCGTTCGACCCGCGCGAGACACTGGCGGCGATCGACGCGGAGCGCTGCAACGCGGTACACGGCGTGCCGACGATGTTTGCCGCCATGCTGGATCACCCCGAGTTCGCCTCGTTCGACACCTCGTCGCTGCGCACCGGCATCATGGCCGGCGCGCCCTGCCCCGAACCGCTGATGCGCCGGGTGATCGGCGAGATGCATTGCACCGAGATCACCATTGCCTATGGCATGACCGAGACCAGTCCGGTCTCGTTCCAATCTGCGACCAACGATCCGCTCTAACGGCGTGTCTCGACGGTCGGCAGAATCCAGCCGCATGCCGAATGCCGCGTCATCGATGAAAACGGCGCCACCTTGCCGGTCGGCCAGAAGGGCGAACTGGTGACGCGCGGTTATCTCGTCATGAAGGGTTACTGGAACGACCCGCCACGCACCGCGGAGTCGATCCGGGACGGCTGGATGCATACCGGCGATCTCGCCACCATCGATGCCGAGGGCTACTGCCGCATTGTGGGCGTTCCAAGGACATGCTGATCCGCGGCGGCGAGAACGTCTATCCGGTCGAGGTGGAGGAGTTCCTCGCTTCCCATCCCGACGTGGCGCAGGCGCAGGTGTTCGGCCTGCCGGATCCCAAATACGGCGAGGAAGTTGCCGCTTGGATCGTGGCGCGGCCCGGCTCGAAGCTGACGGCGGAAGGCTTGCGCGAATGGTGCAAGGGCCGGATCGCCCACTACAAGATCCCGCGCCATGTGCGCCTCGTCTCCGAATTCCCGCTCACCGCCACCGGCAAGCCGCAGAAGTTCAGGATGCAGGAGGCGATGATCGCCGAACTCGGCCTTGCATCGAAATCGTGACACCACAGGGGAGTTCGCCATGTTGACGCTGACCGCCATCATCCGCGCCAAACCGGGCCACGAAAACACGGTGCGCGACGCGCTGCTGGCCGTCGGCGACTATGTCAGGGCAAACGAACCGGACACGATCAGTTTCTTCGTCGGGCAGGATCCGGCCGATCCGTGCCTGTTCATGACGCATGAGCGCTTTACCGACCGCGATGCGATGGACCGCCACAACAACGGCGCCGGCTCGAAGGGGTTCTTTGCAGCGGCGGGATCGTTGCTCGATGGCGAGGTCACCGTGGTGATCGCAAACGAGATTTTCGCAAGGTAGGTATTGGGCGCACATGCCCGAGGTGGCCGCGTTCCACCCTTGCAAAGGCTCGAGCGGTTAGGGGAATCGCTGCCGCACGGGGACTTGCCCTCCCCCTTAAGTCCCCTGTGGCAGCGCATTTGGCCTGACTGGTTCGATGTTTGCGCCCGATGATCTAACGGATTCACGGATCGTGTTTTCGTGGTTGCTCGGTCGCGAAGCGACTTGCCGTGCGTGCTCGTCATTGCGGGTCAAGCGAGCGATCTGCAAAGCAGATGCGAGGCGCGCACCCGCAATCCATTTTACTTCGAACACTTGTGGACTACTTGGATTCCACGCGGGTCTCTTTCTGCAGCCTCCACCCACAGGGAAAAGCCGGATGGATTGCGGGTGCGCGCAATGCAACCGCTTCGCGGGTTGCTTGCTTGACCCGCAATGACGCTACGGAATCACGGCCGCGCAATGCACCTAATTGATTTCGCCGATACATGTGTCGCTCTGAGGCACGATGTGTGGACGACACAGGCTGCAAAGAGGTGTGCGCCTTGCGCCCTCAGAGTTGCACCCCCTTGGTCAGGGCACCGTCGATCACGAGGTTGGTGCCGCTTGTGAAGCTTGAAGCGGGGCTTGCGAGGAACACGATGCCGCGGGCGACCTCCTCCGGCTTCGCCATGCGGCCCATCGGGTTCAGCGCCAGCGCGGAACTGAACAATTCCGGATTGTTCTTCTCGATGGATTGCCAGATGCCGCCGTCAAAATAGGTGTTACCAGGCGACACGCTGTTGGCGCGGATGCCCTTCGGCGCAAGCTTCATCGCAAGACCCTGCGCGTAGTGCACGATCGCCGCCTTGAACGCGCCATAGGCGCTGCCGGTGAAATCGACCTCGCGACCCGATACCGACGAAATCAGCGTGATCGAGGCGGCCTTCGATTTCTCCAGCCACGGCATGGCGGCGTTCACCAGCCGCACCGAATGCATCATATCGGTGGCGAAGCCCGCCTCCCAGGCCGCCTCGTCATCAGCGACCGCAAGCGCCGACACGTTGCCGACGACGATGTCGATGCCGCCGAGCGTGGCGGCGCTGTCCTGCACCCAGGATTTCAGCGCATGCTTGTCGGCGACGTCGAGCCCGCGGCCGATGGCCGTGACGCCCTTTGCCTTCAGGCTCTCAACCGCTTCAGTGACGCCCTTGGCATCGCGGGCGCAGATCGACACATGCGCGCCTTCCGCCGCAAAGATTTCCGCGCAGGAACGGCCGATGCCCTTGCTGCCGCCGGTGACGAGGGCGCGCAGCCCCTGCAAACCCAGATCCATCTTTCTCTCCTCAGCCTAGCCAGGCTTTCGCCATAGATGCGCCGAGCGTGTATTTCGGGTCCACCATGTTGCCGACGCGCATCTTGCCGGCCTGCGTTGCGAGGAAATACGCCTCGCTTTCCTCAAACCCGTAATCGGCGACCAGCCAGCGCACAAGATCGCGATAGGCCATGCGCGCCGCATCCTCCATCGGCCGGGCGCTGCCGAGCGCCATGATGAAATCCTTCGTCTCGAGGCGCACGCCGGGAATCGACCAGCCCTTGATCAGGTCAATCTGGACCGTGACGGTCGCGGGGATTTCCACTGCCACGCCGCACAATTCGCCATCGCCCTGGCGGCCGTGGCAATCGCCGATGAAGAAATGCGCGTCCTTGCGCTGCACCGGGAAATACATGATCGAACCGGGCGCAACGTCGGGCAGGTCCATGTTGCCGCCCCAGTAATCGGGTTGCAGCGAACTCACCGCCTCGATCTCGGGGCTTACGCCCATCGTGCCGACGAACGGTTCGTAGGGAAGCGTGATCCGGTCGGAGAACTTCACGCCTTGCGGCGTCACCTCCATCTTCTTCACCCGCTCCGGGATCGGTGCGTTCAGATGGGTCAAGCCGGTGGAGACGAGCCCGCCGAAATCGGGGATCAGCGCCGTGGTGCCGGCCGGTTGTGGCCCACGCGGCAGCAAGGAGTGCACGTAGACCGCCAGCGTATCACCCTTTTCGGCGCCCTCCACCGCGATCGGCCCGTTCTGCGGGTTGACGAACGGCATGGTCAAAACCTGCGACGGCATGTCGGATTCCGACTTGATCGCCCCGCCGAAGGCGTCAAGCGTCTCCACCTCCACCACGTCGCCGGGCGCGATGCGCATCACGGGCGTTGAATACGGTCCGTAGACGTAGTGGTAAGCGCCCTGCTTTTCCTCGGTCAGCAGGTGTTTAGCGCCGGCCTTGCCGCGCGCCACGGCCTTGCGGCCCATGAAGCTGTCGTTGATCCAGTCCATTTCGGATTCTCTGTCATTCGGTCTGAAGCTGACGGAGCGGCATCGCATCAGGAAACCGTCGCGATGTAAATCCCTCTTGGACTTTAGGCGAACAAGCGGACGAAAAGGTATCGGCCGTCGCCCGGTCTCACATGTGGCCTGCCGCCCCTTGACGAGCATCGGCACAAGGGGATGAATGGCCTGCCGGAACGGCCGGCTTTTCCTCTCGCTGCCAACGGAGCGCGCCATGACCGAAATCCATTTCCTGTCGCTGGTCGAAACCGCCCGGTGTATCCGCAGCGGGGAACTCACCTCGTCCGAAGTGACTGAGGCGCTTCTCGAGCGGATCACGGCGCTGGACCCGACGTTGATGAGCTACGCAATGGTTCTCGCCGATCGCGCCATGGCGCAAGCGCAGCGCGCCGACGCCGAAAGTGCGAGGGGCATCTCCCGCGGCCCGCTGCACGGCGTGCCGATCGGGGTGAAGGATCTGTGCTATACGAGTTTTGCGCCAACGACGGCGGGGATGAAGGTCCACAAGGGCTTCATGCCGCCCTACAACGCCACCATCGTCGACCGGCTGGAACTGGCGGGCGCGGTGACGCTCGGCAAACTGAAGATGACCGAAGGCGCCTATACCAGCCACCATCCGGAAGACCCGACGCCGCGCAATCCATGGAACCATAACCACTGGGTCGGCTCGTCGTCCACCGGGTCGGGCGTCGCGACCTCGGCCGGACTCTGCTACGCCTCGATCGGCAGCGATACCGGCGGGTCGATCCGCTTTCCATCGGCGACCTGCGGCCTGACCGGCCTGAAGCCGACATGGGGACGCGTCAGCCGACACGGCGTGTTCCCGTTGGCCGATTCGCTCGACCATGTCGGGCCGATGGCGCGAAGCGCCGCCGATTGCGCTGCAATGCTCGGCGTGATGGCCGGCGCCGATCCGAACGATCCGACCACGCTGACCTGCCCCGTGCCGGACTATCTGGCTTCGATAGCGTCCGGCGTTCGCGGCCGCACGATCGGCATCGATCGCGACTATGCGACGGAAGGCGTCGATGTGGAGGTTGTCTCGGCGCTGCGCAGCGTCGAAACGATGCTGGTTGCGCTTGGTGCGCGCGTGCGCGAGGTGAGGCTGCCGCCGTGGCGACGGCTGGTCAGCCAGTGGATCGCCGCCTGCGCGGTGGAAACCGCCGCTCATCATCATGCAACTTACCCTTCACGCAAGGACGAATACGGGCCGGCGCTCGCGCTGCTGATCGAGGAAGGACTGGCAACCGACGGGCGCGCCGTCGCCGACATCATGCACGAGCGCCTGAAGTTCAACGGCGGCCTCGCCGCATTGTTCGACGACATCGACATGCTGCTCATCCCGGCGATGCCGATGCCAATCCCGGACCTGGACGAGATGGAAGCCTTCGGAGCCGACCCGGAGGTGCTGAACGCGATACTGCGCTACACCGCCCCGTTCGACTTCTCCGGCAGCCCGACCATCACGATGCCGATGGGGATCGACCGGCGCGGCATGCCGCTCAGCTTCCAACTGGTCGGCCCACATGCCGGCGAAGAGACGCTGTTGCAGGCGGGCCACACGTGGCAATCGGTGACCGACTGGCACACGCGTCGCCCGCCCGGCATGTGATCGCGCTTTCAAGCAGTTGGAAACCCCACCCGGCCGCTGCTCGGCCACCCTCCCCTTGCAGGGGAGGGAAAGGCGTTCGATGCGCTAAAGCAATCCGAGTTCCGCCAGTTCGCCGAGCAACTGCGGCGGCAGCGTCGCTGCCCCGGAAATACCGGACAGGTCGCGCGGCGCCTCCCGCGGCTTGAGGTAGCGCCAGCCCTGGAAGGCGCGGCGCGGCTGCCAGTCGGTGCGTACGATTTCCGGGTCCAGCACCAGGTCGCAGCGCGAAATCCCCTCGTTGTCGGTGAACGGGCGGATGTCGGCCAGGCGCTGGCGGCATTGCACGCGCCCCTTGATCACCCAATAGAGCGAACCGCCGTCGAGCAGTTCGCCGATGCGTTTCGGCGTCATGCGGGTGGTGTGGATGTGCTCGGGCGCAATGCCTGAAGCACGCTTGTCGGCCAGCCGCTCGGCCACCCAGTCTTCCAGATCCTCGACCGATTCGGCGCCGACGCACAGTTTGAGCAGGTGAAGGGGCATGGCGGATTTTTAGGGCATGCCGTCTGGCGTCGCCAGTGCGGCCGGCGCGTTTCCACCGTCGATTCGTCGGTCGTTGGTCGTGGTTCGTCGGTCGCAATGGCCAGATCCGAGGCGACCGTCGCAACTTTCCGCCAGACCAACAAGAAAGGCGGACCGAAGCCCGCCTTTTTATTCCGCATTTGCCGTCGTCCGGTCCTCTGTCAAAACACGACCGAGGTCCGACGAAATTCGACCGATTATCCTACTTGATGATCTTCGCGACCATGCCGGCACCGCGTGCGAAACGCGCTTGCGCGCATTTCGCACCATTTTTCCTGCCGTCGGCAAGCGCGGCATCGTCGCCGCGCCTGCCGAGGTTGAGACTACTCGATGATCTTGGCGACGATGCCCGCGCCGACGGTGCGGCCGCCCTCGCG
>CALMYO010000265.1 GCA_937873685.1 uncultured Paracoccaceae bacterium | reverse complement strand
CACCTGCGCTACGGCATGATCATGTTCATCGCCTCCGAGGTGATGTTCTTCGTCGCATGGTTCTGGGCCTTCTTCGACGCCAGCCTCTATGCCGGCGAGGCTGCGCAGGTGGCGCGCACGCAATTCACCGGTGGCGTGTGGCCGCCGAAGGGTATCGAGGTCTTCGATCCGCTGCACCTGCCGCTCTACAACACGGTGATCCTGCTGCTTTCGGGCACCACCGTCACCTGGGCGCACCATGCGCTGCTGCATGGCGACCGCAAAGGCCTGGTCAACGGCCTGGCGCTCACTGTGGCGCTCGGCGTCCTGTTCACCTGCGTGCAGGCCTACGAATACGCACATGCGCCGTTCACCTTCTCCGAGTCGATCTACGGCGCGACCTTCTTCATGGCGACCGGCTTCCACGGTTTCCACGTCCTGATCGGCACGATCTTCCTGATCGTTTGCCTGCTGCGCGCCATGGCCGGTGACTTCACGCCCAAGCAGCATTTCGGCTTCGAGGCGGCGGCCTGGTACTGGCACTTCGTTGACGTGGTCTGGCTTTTCCTGTTCGCCAGCATCTACATCTGGGCGTCCTGGGGTGCGCAGATTTATCACGGCTGAGTTGGCGGAAAATATCACGGGGGCGGTCGCGACATCGCGGTCGCCCCTTTTTCTTTTCGGAGATTGACCGATGCATGAGGACAAGGCCCGGTTCGCGCCCGTTTCCCCGGTTTCGGCGGGATTGGCGGGGAAATGCCCGCGCTGCGGCCAGGGCAGGCTGTTCGACGGCTATCTCAAGACGCGCAACAACTGCTCCAATTGCGGGCTTGATTATTCCTTCATCGACGCCGGCGACGGCCCCGCCGTCTTCGTCATCCTGATCATCGGTTTCATCGTGGTCGGTCTGGCCTTGTGGATGGAAGTGACGATGAACCCGCCACTGTGGGTGCATTTCCTGCTCTGGATCCCGCTGACGCTGGTGCTGTCGCTTGTCTCGCTGCGCTGGATCAAGGGCGTGCTGATCGCCCTGCAGTTCCACCACAAGGCGGCCGAGGGCAAGCTGGACGACAAGGCGTGAGCGAGGCGCCGACAGACCGGCCCCAGCAGACGGCCGCCGCGCCGCGTCGCCTCTGGCCGTTGCTTGTTGCCTCGACCGTCGTCTTCGTGGTTCTCTGCGCGCTTGGCGCATGGCAGGTGCAGCGGCTGGCATGGAAGGAAGGCCTTCTCGCCGAAATCGCCAAACGGACGGCCTCCGCCCCTGTCGCAATCGCGGAAATCACGCAACGCCTCGCCGATGGCCGGCCCGTCGAGGACCAGCCGGTGGAGGTTTCGGGCGTGTTCGATCATTCCGCCGAACAGTACTTTCTTGCCACCCATCAAGGCCAGTCCGGCTGGTATGTCTATGCGCCGTTGCGACTTGATGACGGACGCCATGTCTTTGTGAATCGTGGCTTCGTGCACTACGATCAGCGCGATCCGTCGCGCCGGCCCGGCAGCCAGCCGCATGGGCGGCAGGAGATCGCAGGCCTTGCCCGCGCGCCCTTGACCGGCAAGCCGTCGTCGCTGGTGCCGGACAACCGCCCGGAAAAACGCGAATTCTACTGGAAGGACCTTGCCGCGATGACGCGCTCTGCCGGTCTTGGGCCGCAGCAGGTTCTGCCGGTCTTCATCGACGCCGGATTTCCCGCAAAGCGCCACGATCCGGCCATGCTGCCGCAACCCGGCGTGACCATCGTCGATCTGCCGAACAATCACCTGCAGTATGCGGTGACATGGTTCGGTCTGGCGGCCGTGCTGGCCGTGGTGACAGGGCTGCTTGCATGGCGGCGCCTGCGCGCCTACGACGATTGACAAGTTTCGGCAGAGACTCCACTTCTCCCGACATGTCAGTGTCTGCTCTTCCCCTCACGCTCCGCCTCTGCGAACCGCGCGGCTTCTGCGCCGGCGTCGATCGCGCCATCCAGATCGTCGTGCTGGCGCTGAAAAAGCACGGCGCTCCGGTCTATGTGCGCCACGAGATCGTGCACAACAAGTTCGTTGTCGAGGGGCTGAAGGCGCGCGGCGCCGTCTTCATCGAGGAACTCGGCGAGATCCCGCCGCATCATGCCGACCGGCCGGTGGTGTTTTCCGCCCATGGCGTGCCGAAATCGGTTCCTGCCGAGGCGCAGGCGCTGAGCCTGCATTACCTCGACGCCACCTGCCCGCTGGTCTCCAAGGTTCACAAGCAGGCGATACTGCATGAGCGGCGCGGCCGCCATGTCGCGCTGATCGGCCATGCCGGTCACCCGGAGGTGATCGGCACGATGGGGCAGTTGCAGCCGGGCGCGGTTTCGCTGATCGAGACGGTGGAGGATGCCCGCGCCTTTGCGCCTCCCGGCGGTGCGCCGCTCGGTTATGTGACGCAGACCACGCTATCGGTTGACGACACTGCCGAGATCATCCGCGTATTGCACGAACGCTTTACCGATCTTGCAGCGCCGGCCGCCGAATCGATCTGCTACGCCACCACCAACCGGCAGGAGGCGGTGAAGCGCGCCGCGCCGGGCTGCGATCATTTCCTGATTGTCGGCGCACCCAACTCGTCGAACTCGCGCCGTCTGGTCGAGGTCGCGACGCGCAGCGGCGCCCGCGCCGCCTGCCTTGTGCAAGGCGAGGGCGACATACCCTGGGCGGAGCTGGATAATGCGAAGCTCATCGGACTCTCGGCTGGCGCCAGTGCGCCGGAAGTGCTGGTCGACGCTATCGTCGATGCGTTCCGCACCCGGCGCAGTGTCACGATCGATGTGGCGCTGACCGTGGAGGAAACGGAGAACTTTCCGGTCCTGCGCGACCTGCGCGATACGCCGCTCACGCCGGCGGACATGGCGTTTCTCAATGGCGAGCACGCTGCGCAGTGAGCCCGTTCAGCGCGCTTGAATTCCGCGCCGGCGCTGCTATCCCGACAGTCTCGCCAATCACGAATCCAGCCTGAAAGGGGCCGCACTTGGCCGTCTATACCGACGTTTCTGATACCGATCTCGACCGCTTCCTTGCCGATTACGATGTCGGCGCGGTGCATTCCTGCAAGGGGATCGCCGAGGGTGTGGAGAACACGAACTATCTCCTTCACACCGACGCCGGCGCCTTCATCCTCACGCTATACGAGAAGCGTGTAGACCCGGCAGATCTGCCGTTCTTTCTCGGCCTTATGGCGCATCTGGCCGGCAAGGGCGTGAATTGTCCGCTGCCCGTGGCGCGTCGTGATGGCGCGCTGACCGGCATGCTGGCCGGCCGCAATGCGGCGCTGATCACTTTCCTGGAAGGGGTGTGGGTGCGCCGGCCGGGCGTGCTGCATTGCCACGAGGTCGGCCGCACGCTGGCGGAATTGCACCTTGCCGGCGCCGATTTCGCGCTGACGCGGCGCAATGCGCTTTCCTTGCAGGATTGGCGTCCGCTCTGGAGCCGCTGCGACAACCCGGATGCCATCGAGCCCGGACTTTCCGCCGAGATTGAAGGCGATCTGGCCTTGCTGGAGGCGCACTGGCCGGCCGACCTGCCGCGCGGCGTGATCCATGCCGACATGTTTCCCAACAACGTGTTCTTTCTCGGCGGCAAGCTGTCTGGCGTGATCGATTTCTACTTTGCCTGCACCGATCTGCTCGCCTACGACATCGCCGTGTGCCTGAACGCCTGGTGCTTCGAGCGGGACGGTTCGTTCAACCTGACCAAGGGCAGGGCCATGCTCGAAGGCTATGGCGCCGTGCGGCCGCTGAATACCGCGGAAGCCGATGCGCTGCCGCTTATGGCGCGCGGCGCTGCGCTGCGCTTCATGCTGACGCGGCTCTTCGACTGGATCAACACGCCGGCCGGTTCGCTGGTGGTCAAGCTCGATCCGCTGGAATATGTGCGCAAGCTTCGTTTCCACCGCTCCGTGAACTCGTCGCGCGAATACGGATACTCCGGGTGATGACCGAAAAGCGGACGATCGAAATCTTCTCCGACGGCGCGTGCTCCGGCAATCCCGGTCCGGGAGGCTGGGGCGCGATCCTGCGTTCGGGCGGGCATGAGCGCGAATTGAACGGCGGCGAGGCGCAGACCACCAACAACCGCATGGAGTTGATGGCGGCGATCGCCGCGCTGGAAGCGCTTAAGGGCGGACCGCACGACGTTACCGTCACCACTGATTCAGCCTATGTGAAGGACGGCATCACCGGCTGGATCGAAGGCTGGAAAAGGAACGGCTGGAAGACGGCAGCGAAGAAGCCGGTCAAGAACGTTGAACTGTGGCAGCGCCTCGACGCAGCGCGCGAGCGCCACAATGTGCGCTGGGTCTGGATCAAGGGCCATGCCGGCCATGCCGGGAACGAGCGGGCCGATGAACTGGCCCGCGCCGGCATGGCGCCGTTCAAGCCGCAGCGGAACGGCGCCAAAAATAAGTAAGATGTGGCTTACAATTGCTCGAGCATGGTCGCAGCGCTGGAGACATCGACTCCCGGCTTCGGCTCCACGTTGACATGGCTGACCACGCCATCGCGCGCCAGAAGGGAAAAGCGCGTGGAGCGTTTGCCGAGGCCGGCTACCGCGAGATCGATCTCGACGCCAAGCGCACGCGATACCGACCCGTTCCAATCGGCGATGAAGTGCAGCTTTCCGAGCGCATTGCTGGCCTTGGCCCAGGCCTTCATCACGAAATGATCGTTGACCGAGAGGATGTAGATGTCGTCGACGCCCTTCGCCTTCAGTGCGGCTTCGTTCTCCACATAGCCGGGCAAGTGGTTGAGCGAGCAGGTGGGCGTGAACGCGCCAGGCACGCCGACGATCGCGATCGTCTTTCCTTCCGCGGCGCCGGCGAGCGACACGTCGCTCGGCTGATCCTCGGTGACGACGCGAATTTTCACGTCGGGCAGGCGGTCTCCCGGTGCAACAGGCATTCCATTCCCCTCTCTGTGGATGTGTTTGCTACCAAAGTTCTAGCGCATGTCAGCGGCTGGAAAAGGGGCCGTGCACGATTTCGCCGGCCGGACGTGCTTGGACTTTGGTCCAACTTCCAGGACGGGGCGATTATTCCGGCGTGATTGTCTGGTCGATGCTGCGCGCGCCGTCGGTAAGAGTGGCGGCGAAGCCGGAAGCAGGTGTGCCGGTCTTCGGTTTGCGATGGACCGCAAGAGAAAAACGCACCTGTCCGCCGCTCCCCGCCACCGGTTCGGGAATCTCGAACGACCAGCGCCCTCCGCCGTCGAGAAAGACCGACCACGGCCCTTCATCCGGAACCTCGGCAAAGATGTTCAGCCGGTCGCTCTCCAGATGCGCTTCTATGATGCGAAAGCCTTCGCGCGCCGCTCCCGGAAGCGCGGCAAAGGCCTCATCCACCAGTGCGCCATCGAGCGAACTGCCGGTCGCCGGAGTGACGGCCACTTCCATCATGGCGCTGACCGGTATGCAGATGTGCTCGCATATGCCGAGAAAGACACTCGCCCGTACGGTCGACGCGCCGGGCGTCTGGCGATCGAATTCAACTGGCAGCAGAACGGAGCGGTCGTAACCGGCAAACACGGTGTATGCGTCGGCAAGACGTACAGGCGGCGGAAAGCGAAGTGTTACGCCGGACACGTTTTCGCTTTGCGAGATATCGATTTGCGGCGGCACGCCGGCATCGCCCGGATCGCGCCAGTAGGTTTTCCAGCCGGGTTTGAGATCGACCTTCAACGCACCGCGCATTGTTATCTCGCTGGCTTGCGGTTCGGCGACGATCAGCGTCACCGCGCCGCCGTCGACGGAAACCGTTGCGCTTTGCACGGCATGGCCGGCCGGCGCCAGGAAACAAAGCGCTGCGATGGCGCAGGGCAACAATGCGGCAGTGTGCTTCATGACGCTGTCTTGCAGCAAGCCTGCACGGCAAGGCAAGCAACGCTTACTCCCATTCGATCATTTCCCCGTGACAGCCGGGGGCGGCGTGCGGAGAGTATATTTGAGCTTCGCTATTTCCATTTTTTGATTCGCTGCTACGCTGTCGCCATGGATATGCTGAAACGGCGACGCCGCTCCCGGACCGGGCAATTTGAAGGCCATTTCCTCGTGGCCATGCCCGGCATGCGCGATCCGCGGTTCGAGCGCACGGTGATCTATATCTGCGCCCATAACGACGAGGGTGCGATGGGCTTCATCATCAACGACAGCCAGTCGATCACCTTTCCCGAGCTACTGGTGCAAACAGGCATTGTCGACGACAAGGAGCAAATCAAGCTTCCGGCGGCCGCGCGCCTGCTGCCGGTCCGTCGCGGCGGACCGGTAGATGAAAGCCGCGGATTCGTGCTGCACAGCCAGGACTACCACTCCGGCGCCACCCTTCCGGTCTCCGAGCAGATCTGCCTTACCTCAACCGTCGACATCCTGCGCGCCATCAGCCAGGGGCGCGGGCCGAAAAAGGCGATGATGGCGCTGGGCTATTCCGGCTGGGGCGCAGGCCAGCTCGAAAGCGAGATCGCGAACAATGGCTGGCTTACCTGTCCGGCCAATCCGGACCTCGTCTTCGATATCGACGACGAGACCAAATACGATCGTATCTTCCGCATGATGGGCATTTCGCCCGGCAGCCTGTCGAGCGAGGTTGGCCACGCCTGAGGCGCAGCCGCCTCCGTTCAGGAGGCGTTGCGCTGTATGCCGCGCAAGGCGGTGACGACGACCTCCGACGGAATAGGCTCGCCGAAAAGATAGCTCTGGGCGAAAGTCGCGCCCATTTCGCGCACCTCGGCGGCGTCCTTCTCGTTCTCGATGCCCTCGGCGACGACGTCTAGCCCGAGTTCGCTCGCCATGGTGATCATGGAACGCAGCAGGATGTCGCGGCTCGGCGTGCGCCCGCGCAGGAACGACTTGTCGATCTTGATCGCATCGAACGGAAAGCGCGTCAGGTACGACAGCGATGAGTACCCCGTGCCGAAATCGTCGAGCGCAAGGCCGATATTCATCTTGCGGATCTCGCCGAGCAGGCGGGCATTCTGTTCAGGGTTCTCCATCAGCACCGACTCGGTCAGTTCCAGCTTCAAAGCGCCGGTACGCAGATGGTGGCGCGTCTGCAGGTCGCGCAAATCCGAAATCAGATCCTGTCGCAGCAATTGGTTCGACGAGAGATTGACGGCGACGAAAACGCTGCGTTCCGGCATTGCGCTGTTCCAGCCTGCCAGATCGCGCATCGCGGTTTCAGCCGCAAACATGCCGAGCTGGACGATCAGTCCGGATTTTTCCGCAATCGGGATGAATTCCGCCGGAGAGATCGCGCCGCGCCGCGGGTGATCCCAGCGCAGCAATGCCTCGAAACCGGCGATCGACCGGTCGGAAAGCCGCACGATCGGCTGGTAGACCACGCGCAGTTCCTTGCGTTCCAGCGCGCGGCGAAGGTCGGACTCCACTTGCAACTTGTCGGCGCCGGCCGTGCGGAAAGCCGGCCGGAACGGCTCGATGCGGTCGCCGCCGAAGCGCTTGGCCTGGAACATCGCCAGTTCGGCGTCGCGCAGCACGTCTTCTCCGGCTTCGCGACCCGCTGTCCAGGTCGAAAGCCCGATCGACACCGTCAGGATGATCTCGGTTTCGGCAAAGGTGACCGGCGCGCGGATGGCGTTGCGGATGGAATCGGCGAAGCCGGCGATGCGGGGCGCATCGGTCTCCGACATCAGCAGCATGGCGAACTGGTTACCGGCAATGCGTGAGAGTGAATCCTGAGGTTTCAGAAGGCGTTTCAGCCGCCGCGCCAGTGTCAGCAGCAGCGTGTCGCCGGCCGACATGCCAAGGCTGTCGTTGACCTGCTTGAACCGGTCGATGTCGATCACGAATACGGTCGGCCGCACCTTGTCGTCGATCTTCGCCAGTGTAATGGAGGAAGACAGCCGGTCGAGGAAGAGTTCGCGATTGGGCAGGCCGGTCAGGTTGTCGTGCACGGCATCGTGCAGCAGGCGTTCTTCGGCGTTCTTTTGCTCGGTCACGTCGGAGATCGCGCCGATACAGCGAATGACCTCGCCGGTTGCGCCCACCACCGGCCGCGCGCGCAGCGCATACCAGGCATAGTGGCCGTCGCGTGCGCGCAGCCGGAAATCCAGCGAGAGCTTGCCGCGACGATGCTCCAGCAAAATGTCGAGCGTGGTGCGGAAACGGTCGCGGTCGTCATGGTGGATGTGGTTCAGCCAGGTACGCGCCGGACCGAGCAGCGAACCGGAGGCGATGCCGAGCCGGGCGTCGATCGGCGGGTTGGTTACGATTCGGTCGCGCACCACGTCCCAATCCCACACGACGCCGTCTGAGCCGGTGATCGCCAGCGCCTGTCGCTCCATGTCCGAAAACAGGCCCTGCGCAAGCCCGCTGCCGCCAAAGGCGTGTTGCATCACCGTAAAGCCGATCAGCAGCACAATCAGCACCAGCCCGCCGGCCAGCGCCGGCTGGATGATATCGTTGTCGATGCGCCCGGTCACGGTCATCCAGCCGCCGGTGAGCCAGGCGAGGATGAGCAGCCAGGTCGGGATCAGCAGAACCGCCCGGTCGAAACCCTTGAATCCGAACCAGGCGATCAGCAGCACGCCGGCGGCCGCCGTGGCCGCAATCGACATGCGCGCAAGCCCGGCCGCCATCGGCGGATCGTAGAAGGAAAGACCGAGCACCGCCAGCATCGCGCCAAACCAGATCACGGCGACAAGCGCCAGATAGCCCTGCCAGCGCGCCAGGTTGAGATAGGTGAACAAGAACAGCGCGAACGCCGCCGCAAGCGCGGATTCCGTAACCGCCCGCCAGGTCTGCTCGGAGCCCGGAGCAAGTTCGATCAGCTTGGAAAGATATCCGAAATCGATCGAGATATAGGCCAGCACCGCCCAGGCCAGCGCCGCGGTGGCCGGAAACATCGCGGTGCCGCGAACGACGAAAAGGATCGTCAGGAACAGCGCAAGCAGGCCGGAAATGCCGAGAACGATGCCACGATAGAGCGTGTAGGAATTCACCGTATCCTTGTAGGCGTCGGGCTCCCAGATGTAGAGCTGCGGCAGGTTCGGCGACGCCAGTTCGGCGACGAAGGTGATGATCGTGCCGGGATTGAGCGTGATCGAAAAGACATCGGCGTCGATGCTCGCTTCGCGGTCGAGGGCAAAGCCCTCGCTCGGTGTGATCGAGACGATGCGCGTCGAGCCGAGATCGGGCCACTGCAAACCCGATCCGACCAGCCGGAAATGGGGTGCGACGATCAGCCGGTCGATCTGGGCGTCGGTGTTGTTGGCAAGGGCGAAGACCGCCCAGGTGCCGGCCGTTTCGGGCGTATTGGCCTGTACCTCGATACGCCGCACGATGCCGTCGGCGCCGGGAACCGTCGAAACCTGGAAATCCGCGCCCTGGTCGCGATGGATCTCCACCGCCTCGGTCAGGTCAAGCGCGGTCACTTCCTTCTCGATACGGATCGGTTCAAGCGCCCAAGCTCTGCCGGTCAGGCAGACAAGCGCGATACACAGGTACAAGAAGCGCGCGGCAATCAGCCGCCAGCAGAAGAATTGCAAATGTCAGTGCCCCGTCATGTCAGCCGGCATCGCCATCCTCTATGCGGCTGAACAGCAGGTGATCCCGCCATTGTCCGTTTATCTTGAGGTATGATTGAAGCAGGCCTTCGCGCGCGAAACCGGCTTTTTCGAGGAGACGGATCGAACGCGTGTTTTCGGGAATACAGGCTGCTTCGAGGCGGTGCAACCGCAACCCGTCGAATGCGAAGGGGATAATCAGTCCGAGTGCGTCGAGCATCAGCCCGCGTCCGGCGTGCTGGTGGCCGAGCCAGTAGCCGATCTGCGCCGACTGGGCGACGCCGCGGCGCACATTGCCGAGGGTGACGCCGCCAAGCAGGCGCCGTTCGGACTGGCTGAAGATGAAGAAAGGATAGCCGACGCCTTCCTGGATGTCGTTCTGGTAGCGCCGTACCCGCGCCTTGTAAGCTTGGCGTCCAAGATCGTCCGGTGGCCAGGTCGGCTCCCAACGGGTCAGGAAATCGCGACTGTCGGCACGCAGACGCGCCCATTCGTGATGATCGACAAACGACGGATGGCGCAGATAAACGCGCCCCCCCGCCAGTTCAGGCTGTCTATTCGCGGAGAACGGCAGCGCAATCATCGCCCGGCCGTCAGGCGTAGGCGGCGCGACGCAACGGCACCGTCGGCGTCAGCATTTCGCGCATCTCCGCCAGGCTCATCAGCGTATCGACCGGCCCGACCGCTGAGACCGTTGGCGGTGTGCCGCAGAACAGGCGTCCGGCAAGATCGCGCAGGCGCAAGACCGTGATCTTCGACAGCCGGTCCATCAATTCCTCGTTGGTGATCGGCCGCCCGAACAACAGGATCTGGCGCGCGATCTGCCCGACGCGGCTCGACACGTTCTCGCCCGCCATCAAAAGCGAGGCGCGGAATTGCGCGCGCGCGCGCAACAATTCGCTTTCATCGATGTCGTCGGCGGCGCGCTTCAGTTCCGAGAGGATAAGAGGGGCCAGTTCCGGCATGTCGCCCGGTTCCGTAGCGGCGTGGATGCCGAAGATACCGGTATCGGAGAAGCCCCAGTGGAAGGCGCTGACCGAATAGCACAGGCCGCGGTTCTCGCGCACCTCCTGGAACAGGCGAGACGACATGCCCCCGCCAAGCAGCATCGCCAGGATCTGCGAGGCATAGTAGTCGCGTACATGGTAGGCGCGCCCCTCGAAGCCGAGAACAAGCTGTGTGTCCATCAGCTCGCGATACTCGCGAAAATCGCCGCCGACATAGGTCGCAAAGCTTGGCGGCGTACCCTGCGCATGCGGCTGCATGCCGTTGAAGCGATTCTCCACCTCACGGGTAAAGGCGTCATGATCGATCGCGCCCGCGGCGGCGATCACCAATCGCTCGCCGCAATACTCACGCGCGACGAAGGCATGCAACTGTTCGGCGGAGAACGACATCAC
>CALMYO010000264.1 GCA_937873685.1 uncultured Paracoccaceae bacterium | reverse complement strand
GCGGGTTCGCCGCTACGGTGGCCGCAACGTGCCTTATGGGGCGGCGGCGGAATGAGCGCGGACAACCAGCGCAACAAGGCGCGGGCGGTTGAATTCTGGACCGCCTGCGATACGGCGGCGACGCACGAGCTTGCGGCGGCCATTGCTCCGTTTCTGGCCGGGGAATGTCTGTGGCAGGGCTTTGCGCCGTTGACGGAGACCTGCAGGGCAGGGGCTTTGGCAGGCCAGTACCTTGTTCCGTTGCGCAGTGCCTTTCCGGCGTTGGAGGGCCAGACCCATAGTCTCATCGGCGGGGGTTGCGACGGCAGGGGCGCTGGTGGTGGCGACGGCCGCAACTGGGTCGGCGCAACGGGATATCTGGTCGGTCAACAGGATCATTCTGTCTTTGGCATTCCGGCCCGCCAAGGTGTGCGGCGTCTGCGCTGGTCAGAGTTTCTTGAGTTCGACGCCGATGGCCGGATCGTCCGCATCCAGATGCTGATCGACGTGATCGACTGGCTGGAGCAGATGGGTCTGTCTCCCTTGCCTGCGCCAAGGGGCGTGCCTTTTGTCTGGCCGGCACCCACCGGCTGCGACGGCGTGCTGCTGGCCGAGCAGGATCAGGCGGCCAGCGACGATCTGCTGGCCTATGCGCGCGCCTTCATCTTTGGGGGTCTCAACGCATTCGACCAGGCCGACCTGAAATCGATGGGCATGGCGCGATTCTTCCACCGGAACCTCAAATGGTACGGACCGGGCGGCATCGGCGCCTGCCTGTCCCTGCGTGAATTCGAGGAATGGCACCAACGCCCCTGGCTGGTTGCGTTCCCCGATCGGCAGGTGCGCGATCTCGACAACCTGATCGCCGAGGGCGATTTCGTTGGTGCGTCAAGCCTGCCGGGCGTTTTTGCGACCCATACCGGGCCGTATCTCGGCCATCCGGCGTCGGGTAGCCCGGTCGAGATCAACGGGATTGATTTCTGGCGTCGCGACGGCGGCATGTTCACCGAGAACTGGGTCTTCGTCGACATGATCCACCTGTTCACGCAGATGGGCGTCGATCTGTTGGCGCGGGTCGGGGATTGAAACGATGACGACCGTCGTGGAACGTCTGAAAACCGTCGTCGGACAACTGCGCGATGCACTCGCCACCGCTGACATCGCGGGGGGGCGCCATGCGCTCGCCGCAACCCTTGCGCCGTCCGCAGCCATCCGGATGTGTCACCCGTTCGGCGATTTGGCAGGGCCGGAAGCCTGGACTGACAACTGTTTCGCGCCGCTTCTTGAAGCGATGCCCGACCTCGAACGCCGGGACGCGATCCTGGTCGCGGGAACGACGCCGGAAGGCCAGCATTGGATCGGCTGCATGGGCAATTACATGGGCACATTCGTTGCGCCATTTCTCGGCATTGCGCCGACCGGCCACCTCGCCCACATGCGCTATCACGAGTTCTTCCGTTTTGAGGGCGAGCGTGCCGTCGAAGTGCAGGCGATCTGGGACATCCCCGAACTGATGATGCAGGCGCATGCCTGGCCGATGGCGCCGCAGTTGGGCGCCTTCCTGTGCACGCCGGGGCCGATGACGCAGGACGGCTTGACGGTATCGGGCGATGGCGCTGCGGCGCTGGCGCATGTCAAGGCGATGCTGGATGACATGTGCCGACACCCGGGCGATCCCGATCCCGCTGTGATGCAGTTGGAGAAATACTGGCATCCGCGGTTCAACTGGTACGGCCCGGCCGGCATCGGAACGGGCAGGGGCACCGCCGGCTTCCGCAACTGGCACCAGATCCCGTTCCTCAATGCCATGCCGGATCGCGGACAGGACCGGACGGGCCTGATGACCCACTGGATCGCACAGGGAAACTATGTCGCCGAGACGGGCTGGCCCAACATGCGCCAGACGCTTTCGGCCGATGGCTGGCTGGGCATCGCGCCCTCTGGTCAGACGGTGACGATGCGCAGCCTCGATTTCTGGCGGCTGGAGAACGGCCTGATCCGCGAAAATTGGGTGCTGGTCGATCTGCTGGACATGTATGCGCAGATCGGCGTCGATGTGCTTGCCCGCATGCGCGAATTCAACAAGGCGCGCGTGCCCGGCCGCATAGCGTTTCCGGTGGGGGAACCGTGATGGCGCGGAAACCGCATTCGAAAAAGGTGCGCACATGACCTTGCCGCGTACACCCTCCTTCCGCCTTGACGGGCGCGTCGCGCTGGTCGCCGGTGCGTCGTCGGGTATCGGGTTGGGCGCTGCAGTAGCGCTGGCCGAAGCCGGCGCGCATGTGCACTGCGCCGCGCGGGGGCGCGCGCGGCTGGACGCGGTCGTCGCCGAAATGCGCGCGGCTGGAATGAGCGCCGCGCCTCTGGTCCTCGATATCGCCGACATAAACGCGACCGAAGCGGCGATTGCCGCGCTGCCGCGGCTGGACGTTTTCGTCAACTCGGCCGGTCTGGCGCGCCATTCGCCTGCGCTGGATACCCGGCCGGACGATTTCGACGCGGTCGCGGCGGTCAACTGGCGCGCCGCGCATTTCGCCGCCCGCGCCGCGGCGCGCAAGATGATCGAGGGCGGGCGCGGCGGCTCCATCATCACGGTTTCCTCGCAGATGGGCCATGTCGGCGGTGTCGATCGCAGCGTCTACGCGGCCTCGAAACATGCCGTGGAGGGGATGACAAAGGCGATGGCGATCGAATGGGGCCCGCACAACGTGCGCGTCAACACGATCGGCCCTACCTTCATCCGCACGCCGCTTACCGAGCAGACTTTCGCCAATCCCGAGCGGGTGCGGTGGATTGAAGGGAAGATCAAGCTCGGACGCATCGGCGCGGTCGAGGACATCATGGGCGCGGTCGTTTTCCTTGCGTCGGATGCGAGCGCATTGGTGACGGGAACCGCGCTGTTGGTCGATGGCGGCTGGACGGCAGATTAGGAGATCAAGATGAGCCTTGATGGATTCGATCCGAAATGGAAGGATTTCCCGGATTATATTCTCGGGATTACGAAGGAAATCTGGGAAGATCGCGGCATCGATACGCTGCACCGCTACTATGCGCCGGACATCGTCGTGCGCTCGCCGGCCTCGGTGGTGCGCGGCAACAAGGGCGTGATCGCCGCAACGATGGCGACGTTGGCGGAATTCCCTGACCGCGCGCTGGTGGGCGAGGACGTGATCTGGAGCGCCGACAACACCGGACATCTGCTGTCGTCGCACCGCATCCTGTCGACAGCGACGCATGCCCATGCCGGCGTCTACGGTCCGGCCAGCGGCAAGCGGCTGCGTTATCGCATCATCGCCGATTGCGCCGCGCGCGCCAATGTCATCGACGACGAGTGGCTGATCCGCGATCAGGGCGCGATCGTGCGCCAGATGGGTTGGGATGCACGCGACTACGCCCGCGACCTGATCGCCCGCGAGGGAGGGCCGGAGCGCTGCGTCAAGCCGCTGACGCCGCAGACCGACATCGAAGGCCCGTACAAGGGCTGCGGCAACGACAACGCCTGGGGCGAGCGGTATGCGCAGACGCTGACGCGCATCATGGGCGCCGGTTTTTCGGTCATCCCCGAAGCCTATGATCGCGGCTGCCAGCTTGAACATCCAGGCGGCGCAACCGCTCACGGTTTCGATGCCGCCGATCGTTTCTGGATGGGGTTGCGGGCCTCTTTCCCGTCGGCCGAATTTCGCATCCAGCACCGCATCGGCCGCGAAGACGCAATGATGCCGCCGCGCGCCGCGCTGCGCTGGACGCTCACCGGCAAGCACGACGGCTGGGGCGCGTTCGGCGCGCCGACGGGCGCAAACGTGCATGTGCTCGGAATCAGCCATGCCGAATTCGGCCCGTTCGGGGCCGATGGCGGAACCATTCGCCGCGAATGGGTTCTCTTTGACGAAACCGCGATCTGGAAACAGATCCTGCTGCACACGGGGCAAGCATGACCACGCCTGAAACCATGGATAGCCGCATTGTCCGCTACGGCGAATTGAAGCCCTGCCGCACCGCCTTCATCGATACCCATACGCCGGGTTCGGACCAGAAGGAGAATTTCACCATCATCGGCGGCGGCGTCTCCGAGGCGTCCGACCAGCACGTCCACATCACCATCCCGCACGGGTTCAACATCGGCGCGGCGGGCCAACCGCCGAAGTGCCGAAACTCGTTGCACGATCACCGCACGGCCGAAGCATTCTTCGTGCTCTCGGGGCGCTGGCGCTTCTTCTGGGGCCGCTGGGGCACGGCCGGCGAAGTGGTGCTGGAGAAGGGCGACATCTTCAACATCCCGACCGGCATCTTCCGCGGTTTCGAGAACATCGGTGCCGACTACGGGATGATCATGGCGATCCTCGGCGGCGACGACGCCGGCGGCGGTGTGATGTGGGCGCCGCAGGTGATTGAGGAGGCGGCCGCGCACGGCCTCGTGCTTGGCGACAACGGCCGTCTCTATGACAGCAAGAAGCAGGAGCGGCTTCCGGAAGGCGTCTCGCCAATGCCGTTGATGAGCGCCGACGAACTTGCCAAACGCGCCGAACCGACCACCGCGCAGGTCCTGCCGAACCATGTCGCACGCTACTGGGACATGGTCGCCCTGGCCGATCGACAGCCATGCAAGGTGATCGGCGCGGATGGCCTGTTGAAGGACAGGCCGGGTTTCGAGGTTAACTTCCTCACTCGCGCTTCGGCGACCATGGAAATGCACCGCCACGACCGCCCGTCCGTGCTGATGCCGGTGACCGGTCACTGGAAAGTGGTGTGGAAGGAAAACGGGCGTCTTCCCGACGGAGAGACGGTGCTAGCCCCCGGCGACACGATGAGCGTACCCGAAAACCTGGACCACACCGCCTATCCATCGATGTCCGGAGAGGCTGCGCTGTATCACATCATCGCCACCGGCGATCCGGCCGGACCCACATGGAAACCGTGATGACCTCTTCAGCCGCCCAAAGCGCCGGTGGCAGCAATCGTTTGCGGCAAGTCCGCGAAAATGTCGGCAAACACGATGCGGAATCCCGGCGGATCGAAAATGACCTCGCCGGTCTCGCCAATGATGCGCGTCGCGATACGGTCTCCGTCGCGCTGGTGGTGCACCACGCTGCGCTCGCTGATCAGCACGCTGTCGGGGTCGGTTGTGGCGCAACTCACCGACGCGTCAGGCTCGAACTTGGACCAAGCGTCGATCTTGATCGAAACGCCGTCGACGAAGGCCTGACACGGCAATCCGGCACGGCGGATGCTGTCATGCAAGATTCGGTAGGCATTGCCCTTTGCAACGGCATGCGAAACGCGGTCCGACTGCATTGTTTACACCCGGCCGTCGAGAAGCTCGTGACGGCCGTCGCGGCCTTTTTACCCAAACAAGGAACTGCTCGACGGTCATGCGTGGTCGATGGACCTTCTGCGCTGCGTCGCTCATCGCTTGCTCCATGACATCAAGCGTTCATCCTATCAGCTTTAGCACATATTCGCCATGTGAGGTTTCCATGACCCGTATCCCCGTCACCCATGTCGGCTCGCTGCCGCGCACGCAAAAGGTCGTCGATTTCATCTTCGCGCGCGAGCGTGAACAGCCCTACGATCCGGCGGCGTTCGACGCTGCGATGACGGAGGCCGTGGACGAGACTGTGCGCCTTCAGGTCGAGGCGGGCGGCGGCATCGTTTCCGACGGCGAGACGTCGAAAATTTCCTACGCGACCTATGTCAAGGACCGCTACACCGGCTTTTCCGGCGACAGCCCCCGCAATGCGCCTGCCGACCTGAAGAAGTTTCCCACCTTCCTCAAGCGCCTGGCCGACAGCGGCGGCACACCGCAATACGCGCGGCCGATGTGTACCGGCGAAGTGAAATCGAAAGGGCAGGGCGAACTGCAAAAGGACATCGCCAACCTGAAGGCGGCGATGGCGAAACACGGCGCCCGTCGCGGCTTCATGAACGCCGCGTCGCCCGGCGTCATTTCGCTGTTCCTGCAGAATGCCCACTACCCGAACCGGCAGGCCTATCTGGAGGCGCTCGGCGAGGCGATGCGCGAGGAGTATCGTACCATCGTCGAGGCCGGTCTCGATCTGCAACTCGACTGTCCCGATCTCGCGCTGTCGCGCCACATGCTGTTTGCCGATCTCAGCGACGAGGAGTTTCTGTCGATCGCCGCCATGCATGTCGACGTGCTGAACGGCGCGCTTGCGGGCATCGATCCAGCCCGTGTGCGCATTCACATCTGTTGGGGCAACTACGAAGGACCGCATGTGTGCGACATCGACATGGCGAAGGTGTTTCCGGTGCTGATGAATACGGGCGCCCGCACCATCCTGTTTGAAACGGCAAATCCGCGCCACGGGCATGAATGGGCGGTGTTCCGCGACCGCAAGTCCGAAATCCCGGACGACAAGGTGCTGGCGCCAGGCGTTGTCGACACCACCACCAACTTCGTCGAGCATCCGCAACTGGTCGCGCAGCGGCTTTCGCGCTTCGTCGATATCGTCGGCGCGGAACGCGTCATCGCAGGCTCTGATTGCGGCTTCGGCACCTTTGCGGGTTTCGGCGCGGTCGATCCGGACATCGCCTATGCAAAGTTGAAGACCCTGCGTGAAGGCGCGGATATCGCGTCACTTTCTACCTGATCGTCGGAGAATCCCGGCCATGACGCGCGAGACGCTCGTCCTGTTGCCCGGCATGATGTGCGACGCGCGGCTGTTTTCGCCGCAGATGGCCGCCTTCGCCGATCGTTTCGACATTGTCGCGCCTGAATTGTCGCGGCCGTCGATCGACGCCATGGCCCGTTACGTGCTCGATGTCGCGCCTACGGGGCCTTTGAATGTCGCCGGCCTGTCGATGGGCGGCATCGTCGCCATGGCGATGGCGGGGATCGCGCCTGAGCGTGTGGCGCGACTGGCGCTCTTTGACACCAACCACCGCGCCGACGCGCCGGAAAGGCGTCCGATCCGCCAGCGCCAGATCGACGACGTGCGAGCCGGGCGGCTGCGCGAGGTTATCGTTGAAGAAATGAAGCCGGTTTATCTGGCCGCGGCCAACCGCGCCAACCAACCGCTGCTCGACCTGCTTGTCGCGATGGCGATGGGTGTCGGCGCAGACGCTTTCATCGCCCAGTCGATCGCGTTGCGCGACCGGGACGACCAGAGCGTCGCCTTGTCCTCCTTCGGCGGCCCGGCGCTGGTGCTATGTGGAGCAGAAGATAGGCTTTGCCCGCCTGAGCGACATCGCCAGATGGCGGCTTTGCTTGCCGAACCGGAACTCACAGTTGTTCCCGCGGCCGGCCACATCGCGACGCTGGAGAATCCGGCTATAGTAAACGCGGCGATGGAACGCTGGTTGGCGCGGCCAATCTGATCGAAAGATCGGAGGAAATCCCTGAAAAATCAGAGTTTTGAAGCAGCATTGAGAATCATTTTCCGATCTCCGGCTGAAGTATTGCTTCAAGACAATTCCAGCAAAAATCAGCGCAAGCCCTATCGAATTGTCACGTCTACCGTCGCCGCCTGGCCCGCAGCGTCGATCACCGTCAGGCGCGAAAAACCCTTTCCGTCCGGCGTCCAGGCGCCGCTGCGCCGTCGCCACGTCTCGGCCTGCGGCTCGCCGTTGGCAATCAGCCGGAACGGCGCCTTGCCACCCTGCAGCTTGAGCGCCAGCGGCGCGAATTCGCGGCCAGTTGCGTCGGCCAGTTCGATCTCGGCGCCTTGCGGCGGATAAACGATCTGCGGCGCTTGCGGCGCGCCCGCAACGGGCGGCAGGCCGGCGCTTCTCGGCACAAACCGCTTCAGCCCCTCGGGCAGGTCGGCGGCGGCAATCGTGGCTGCGCCGGGCGGCGGGGCGCGGAACGGGACGGGCTTCAGCCCGGACCGCGCGAAGGCTTCGAACAGGATCGGCGCCGCCGTGCCACCACCGGTTATGCCGGGAACCGGCCCGTTATCCGCCCGGCCGACCCAGACGCCAAGAACGTACCGCCCGTCGAGGCCGACCGACCAGGCGTCGCGATACCCGTACGACGTTCCGGTCTTGTAGGCCACCCCGCGCGCCGCCGAGGAAGGCGGGGCCGGAACGCCGGCGAGAATGTCGGCAACCTGCCATGCCGCCCTGGCCGACAGCACCTCGCGCAGACGGTACGGGGCGCGCTGCCCGTTGACGCCGTTGTACAGCGGAACCGCATGGCCGCCATTGGCCAGCGCCGCATAGGCCTGAACGAGATCGGCAAGCGAAAGCCCGACGCCGCCAAGCCCGATCGCCAGCCCCGGCTGTTCCGCCTTCGGCAGGACCGGCTCTGCCCCGGCGCGGCGCAACCGCTGCATCAGCGCCGCTGGCGACACGGCCTCGAGCAATTGCACCGCCGGCACATTGAGCGATTGCTGCAACGACGCGCGAACGGTGACGTCTCCCTGATAACCGGTATCGAAGTTTTCCGGGCGGTAGCCGGCGAAATTCACCGGCCGGTCGCGCATCATGGTTTCCGGGGTCACCAGCCCTTCCTCAAGCGCCAGACCATAGATGAAGGGCTTCAGCGTCGATCCGGGCGAGCGCGGCGCGCGCGTCATGTCGATCCAGCCCGACCGGGCGGCGTCGCGGTAGCCGGCCGATCCGACCTCGGCGAGGATTTCGCCACTGCTTGAATCGGCGAGGATCATCGCCAGCGAAACGTTGCGGCCAAGGCGCGGCGCCGCGCCACGCGCAACCGCCTCCAGCCCGGCCTGGATTTGGCGATCGATCGTTAGCGCAACCACGGCGCCGGGAGGCTTGCCAGCAACCGCCGCCTCGGCGAGATGCGGGCTGAGCGCGGGCAGACCGCGGCGCTTGCCGGAGAGCGGCGCGGCGGCGGCGCGTGCGATCTCGCTTGCCTCGATTACCCCGGCATCCGCCATGCGCTGCAGCACCCGGTCGCGAGCCGCCTTCGCCGTGGCGGGATGTCGGTCGGGCCGGCGCGCCTCGGGCGATTGCGGCAGCGCGACCAGCAGAGCTGCTTCCGAGAGTAGCAGTTTCTTCGGCTCCTTGCCGAACCAGGCGAGCGAAGCGGCGCGCACGCCCTCGATATTGCCGCCATAGGGGGCGAGCGTCAGGTAGCTCTCGAGAATCTCGTCCTTGGTCAGCCGCCGCTCGATCTGCAGCGCCCGGAACATCTGTTTTGCCTTGGTGGCAAGCCCCTTTTCGTTGCCGGGCTCCGCCAGCCTCGCAAGCTGCATCGTCAGCGTCGAACCGCCGGAAACGATGCGGCCGTTCAGCACAAATTGCAGGAAGGCGCGCACCATTGCGCGCGGATCGACGCCACGATGATCGCGAAAGCGCTTGTCCTCGTAGGCGATCAACATGTCCACGAAGTGCGGATCAACCGCATCGAGCGTCGCCGGCAAGCGCCAGCGGCCTTCGGGGGTGGCGAAGGCGCGCAAAAGCCTGCCCTCGCGGTCGACAACCTGCGCCGATGTTTCCGGCTCGGCCAAGGGCGGCAAGGGGTACGCCCGGTCGAGCGCAAGGAATGCGCCCGTGGCGAGCAGCGGCGTTGCGGCCAGCGCCGCCACGGCCGCCAGCGCCAGTCGGCGGGATTTCTTCAAGCGTCTCACGACGATCGCCTGCATGCGTTATCTTGGTCGCGTTGCAGGGAGTTCGGCTCCCGCTTGCCTGGCTTGCCGGTTTCACCTTGCTTTGGCGTTCTTCCCGGTGATGGGATGCAAGAATTCAACAAGCCAGCGATGCCCGCTCGCGGGGAAGCGTGGTCATACACCACACTCCTTCCTGCGGTGCGCATGTCTGGAGAATACCCCCACCCCTGACCCCTCCCCTCAAGGGGGAGGGGAAGGCTGAAGCAGGGCCACGGCGAAGCACATGCCAGAAGGTTACCCAGCGCCGGTGGCAGGTCGCAGCGCTTTTCGTCCCCCTCCCCCTTGAGGGGAGGGGTCAGGGGTGGGGGTGGATTTCCGCCTTCTGACAAAGCAACGACCCTTTGGCTTTCGCGGGCGTCACTCGCCCGACACGATCATCCGGCCGGTGGCGGTGCGTGCCGAAAGCTGCGGCCGGTACATGTCCTCCACGCTCGCCGCCGGATGGACGTAGTCGCCCGGCGTCACCGCGCGCGCCACGTAGGCAAACGAGAACTGCCGGTCGCTGCTTGCCCCGCGATTGAACGCGGCAACGAACCGGTCGTCGCGATACTCGCTGTGCGCGACTTCCGTTTGGCCGAGCCAGGGGAAGTTCGCCAGTTCGGCCGAACCCATGATGCGCGGATTGTCGATCTCAAAGCCCGCCGGCAGCAGGTCGGTCACCAGCACGCGCGACGGCCATACGTTGAGTTCGCTGACGGTGAGCACCACGACATAGCGCTCGTTCTGTTTCGCCTGCACAACGCTGGTTTCAGTGCCGTCCAGCGTGAAGTAACGGCGTTGGATGGTAAAGCCGTCGCCACCGGCCGGCAGCGGCTGGATCGGCGCGGCGACGGTGGTGACCGTCACGTCGACCGGGTTGTCGCCGCGATTGGTGACGGTGACCGGATCGACCTGCAGGTCATCGCCGGCGATGCGCCGGGCAAACGGCCCGTCCTGCGTCTCCCCGTTGACATCGAGCATGATGCCCTTTCCATCGCCGGCGATCGCGCGCGCCGCCAGCAGCAGCCAGGCTTCGTCCTGCGTCGAGGTCCAGCGTGTCGACTGGCGCAGGCCCGAGACAAGTCCGATCATTTCTTCCGTTGACGAAATGGTCGGCTGCGTCTCCGCCGCAAGCGCCAGCATCGCCGCGCCATCGCGCAGCGGCGAACCGTAATCGCTGCGCGACACCGGCTTCGTTCCGCTCGCCTTCGCCAGTTGCAGGGCGGAAGCAAACGCGTTCTCCGCGCCGATCTGGTCGCCGTAGAGCGCCAGGCTCGCGCCCAGTTGCGCCCGCGACATCGGGCTGGAGAACGCGCCGATCTGACTTTCCGAATAGTAGCGCAAATCGGTCAGCGCCGCACGGCGGTTACGCGCCAGCACATAAAGTGCATAGGCGACCTCGCTGCCCTGCGCCTCAATGTTCGACGTATAGGCGAGCGTGTTCTGCAGGTTTTCCAGCGCCTGGCTCATTGCCTGCTCCGGCACGGCGTAGCCCTGTTCGCGCGCCCGTGTCAGGAAGTCGGTGACATAGGCGTCCAGCCAGCCGTCGCCGCTGCCCGGCCCCCACAGGCCGAAACTGCCGGAGGACGACTGGTAGTTCAGCACACGGTCGATCGCCTCCTGGATGCGCAGCTTCAGGTCCGGATCGTCGGGCAAGCCGGCGTCCTTCGCCAGTTGCGAGACATAGAGCAGCGGTAGCGCACGGCTGGTCGTCTGCTCGGCGCAGCCGTAGGGATAACGGTCGAGCGTCATCAGCAGGGACGGGATGTCGAAGGCGCTGTCGCGGTTGACGCCGATCGACACCGAAGCGCCGTCGAGGATGCTCGAGGCCAGCAGTTCATGATCGACGGTGAGCGCGCCGCCGTTCGGCCGCAGCGCCACCTGCATGCGTGTGGTAACCGGCAGGGTGCCGGCGCGCACCGGAATGGCGCGGGTGGTCTCCAGCGCAAGGCCGCTGTCGTTTTCCAACCGCACCGTCACCGCCCCGGCGCCGATTTCCATCGCCGTCAGGTCGAGCGCCACCTGCTCGCGCGCGCCCGACGCAAGCGTGACAAGCGATTGCGCCTCGCCAGCGGAAAGCTCGCCAGTGGTTTCGACCGAGAGCCGGTAATCGCCGGCCGGCCCGTCGGTGTTGGCGAGTTCAACGAGCATGCGGGCCGTATCGCCCACCGCCATGAAGCGAGGGGCGCTTGCCATGATCACCACCGGGTTGCGCACGATCATGTCCTGCGTGGCATGACCGACGCCGTTCGCCGACCAGGCAACGGCCATCAGCCGCGCCGTGCCGTTGAACTGCGGGATGTCGAAGCTGATGGTCGCCTTTCCGCTTGCATCGAGCCGCACCACGCCAGACCACAGGGCAAACAGCTTCTCGGTCGGGGGGCTGCCCTTCGACGAGGCCTGCGGCCCGTCGCCGCCGGTGCGCAATTTGCCGATCGCGCCTGCGGAGCCGTCGATCAGCCGCCCGTAGAGGTCGCGGATTTCGAGCCCGAGCCGCCGCTGGCCGAAATACCAGTCATCCGGCGCCGGCGGTTCGTATGAGGTCAGGTTGAGGATGCCGACATCGACGGCGGCCAGCGTGACATAGGCCTCCTCGCCCGGCTTTACGCCGGTCACGGTGACCGGAATGTTCAGCGCCGTGTTCGGTTCGATGCGGGCCGGTGCGCCGAGCGCAACGCCAAGCTTGCGTTCGCCCGGATCGACGGCAAGCCATTTGACGCCGATGGCGCGCATCGGCATGCGCGAGGCCTGCGCCTCGCCCGGGCGGTAGAGCGTGGCCGTCACATAGGCTCCGGCGCCCCAGTCGGCGTTGACCAGGATGTCGAGCGTCGTCCCGCCTTCCGGCACGTCGACGGCAAGCGTGGTCAGCACGCGCTCGGCGCCGATCGCAACCAGCGCCTTGCCGGCGAAGCGCGGCGCGATCTTCAGACGCGCGGTTTCGCCCGGCAGGTAACCCGCCTTGTCGAGCGCCAGTTCAAGGCCGTCCGGCGTATCGACCGACGCGGATTCGACATAGTACCCCGCTTCGAACTCGACGCTGGAGATCGGGCCTTCATCGTCGGGCGAATCCACTTCCAGCCGATAGCGGCCCCATTCGACCGGCGAGGTGATTGACGCTTCCGCATCCGCCTTGGCGTCAATGACGCCGGACGAGATGCGAGTGGTCTTCTCGATCGGCTCGTAACGCCAGCTGCCGCCGTCGCGATACCACTGGTAATGCGTCTCGAGGCGATCGAGCGTCCATTTGAGCCCCGCCATGTCGATGCGCTCGCCCCCGGCATCGACGGCAATCACCTGGAAGCCGGCGTTTGCGCCTTCGGCAAGCTGGAAATCGGCGAATTGCGGCTTGATGCCGATCATGTCGGATGTTGGCGCGATCGCAAGATCGAGCGTGCGCTCCACCGGACGGCCGCCATTCTCGCGCATGCGCACGGTCAGCTTACCGGCGAGCAGGCGCGTGGTGTCGGGCTCCTCGTCGAGATTGACCGTGATGATCGCCTTGCCCGTCTCGTCGAGAGCCGGAAGATCGGAGAGCGGGTTCGTCTGCTCGACGCCAGCCACATCCTCATCGGTCAGGCCGAAGACATAGCCGGGGAACGCGTCGCGGCTTTGCGTCGTCCTGATCGACAATTCGCCTTCCAGCGCCAGCCCGGCCGCCGGCGCGCCGTAGAGATAGCGCCCGTCAACCCAGACTTCCGCCGGCTCGCCGATGGTCAGTTCGCCGCCCGTCAGCGTGAATTCCACCCGGTCCGGCACGAAATCCTCGACGAGGAAGATCTTTTCGGCCAGCGCCGGCTGCTCCGGATCGGCATGGATGCGCATGGTCCAAGCGCCGCGCTGCGCATTGTCCTGCAGCGCCAGATCGACAACATGGCCGCCGAGCGCCGCGCCGTCGGAAACGATGCGGCGATCCTCCATGCCGTCGGGGCGCGTGAAGACGAACACCAGCGGCAGGCGCGACACCGCGCGCGCCGCGTCGTCGCGCGCCAGCGCCTGCGCATGCACGGTTTCTCCGGCGCGGTAGATGCCACGCTCGGTCCAGGCGTTGACGTCGAGCGCCCCCGCCGCCGGCCGGCCTGTCACGCCGCGATCGGAAAGATCGAAGCCGGCGCGGGTGAGATCGAGGAAGACGAAATCGTCGGCCCCGTTCTGCGCGGTCAGCGTCGCCGGCGCACGGCCGCCCTCGCCGCGGGTCAGGCCTCGGTCAAAGCGCGCGACACCGTTCGCGTCGGTTTTCGCCTCGCCGAGCAGGTCGTTGTTGCGCGCGATCAGCGCCAGCGACACGCCGGCGAGCGGTTCTGCGCTGCCGAGAGAGCGGGCGAACACCGTCAGCCCGTCCTCGCCGGAAAAGGTGGAAAGCCCAACATCGGAGACGACGAACCACTGGGTGGCCTTCGCCTCCCAGTACTCGCTCTTGTCGCCGACGGGTTTGGCGGTCATCACATAGACGCCGGGCTTGCGCTGCGGGATCGCCTCGTCGACCGGGAAGGCGGTGACGACTTCCTGGTTCAGCACGTTGTCGATCGCCAGTTCGCCCTTCCAGACCGGCTCGCCGGTTTCGTCGCGGATGGTGTCGAACGCGTAGCTCTCAAGCTGCGTCATGAATTGCGACTGGGTCAGCGTGCGCGACAGCGAACGGTCGCCGACGCGGTAGACTTCGACCAGCGCCTTGTCGGTGTTGACGGTAACGATCGGGATGCCGCGCCGCGCCGTGCCGGGCAGCACGAAATTGTCGCCCGTGAACCGCAGGCTTGGCGCACGGTCGGGCACGAAGATGTTCAGCGCCACCGGCTTTTCCAGCACCTCGTTCACCGTCGAGGGCAAGCCCGCGCGCAGCGTGATGCGATAGCGTCCGCCATGCGCCAGCCCGTCGACGCAGATCTGGCGCGTGTCGACATTGAGCGATTTCGCCGGCTGGTCGTCCAGGGTCACGAATGAGGAAAGATCGCCGTCGCCGAGATCCTCGGAAAACTGCACGCAGGCGCGCGGCGTTTCCGCATTGGCGTCGACAGAATGTTCCAGAACGCGAAAGCCGTAACGGGACCGCGCCTCGGCATAGCCAGCCCGCGCATCGGGGGCGTCGGCCAGTTCAAGGCTCGCCTTGTAGGCTTCGATCGCCGGACGCCCGTCGCCCAGCTTCAGGAAGGCGTCGCCCATCAGCTTCAGCGCATTGGCGCGGTCGAACACGCTGCGCGATTCCATGAATGCGTTGTAGGCGGCTGACGCCGCAGCGCTGTTGAGGCGCGGCGCCTCCTCCTGGCTTGCGGTGATTGCGAGCGCGGCGCGGGCGACGCCGGCCCAGTGGCGGCTGGTTTCCGGCGACAGTGCGGCGGCGAGCCCGTGCTTCGTCAGCGCCTCGCGGGAATTCCCGGCGATTTCCGCGGCTGTTGCGGCGGCGCTCGCCTGCGTCACGGTCTCGGCTGTGACGGCCGGAACGGCGGCAAGAATGCTGGCGCGGTAGCGCGCCGCCCCATCCTTGTAGGACGATGCGAAAGACGGCTCCGCCGGCGCGCCGATGTCGCGCCCGCCGCCAGGCTCGACCACCCGGCCGGCAATCGACCCCTCCGCGGTCGCCAGCTTGCCGAAATCGCTTTTCAGGAAACACCAGCTGACCTTGGGATTATAGGTGAAGGCGCGGCATTGTTCGGTTTCGACGCACAACGCCGTGCACTGGTCGAGGCTGACCTCGGTCTCCGTGCGCAGATCGTAGCCGTAGTAATCGCCGTTCTGCGTCGTGACGACGCGGCGACCGTTCTCCTGCGCCAGCGCCGCATGCGCGGTGAACAGCAGCGGCAGGGCGAGGGCAAGAATGGCGCGCAGGGCAAGGCGGGGCATGGTCCAACACCTCCGGTTCGGACAGGCTTCACAACCAGATTGGCCGGGATTCAAGGCGACGACAAGGCGCGCAAGGCGGCTGCGTAAAATATTCGAGCGCTGCTTCGGGCATTGGCGATGCTGGCCGCGGGCAGAAGGCATCGCGCCGCATTGCCCGGGCAGGCGGCGAGTAGTCCGATTCCAGCATTTGGGGCGGGCGGGCGCCAAATGCCTTACCCGCTCCGCGCGCTATGCCTCAGTGGTTGGCTGCGCAGGCCCGGCAGAACGGCGTGTACGGCAGGACGTCGAGGCGTTCTTGGCTGATTTCCTCGCCGCATTTGACGCAAATGCCGTAAGTGCCGGCGTCGACACGTTTCAGTGCGGCGCGAATGGCGAGGACTTCTTCCTCGCCGACATGGCCGAGTTCTTCCAGAACCTCGTCGTTCTCCGATTCCTGGGCGTTCTCTTCCCAGTCCGGGTTCGGCGCTTCGCCAAGGCTGCGGTCGATGCGGGCAAGCCGCGTCTCCAGTTCCTGCAGGCGCGCTTCGAGGGTGGCTTTGCGTTCAGCGATGTCTGTCAAGGCGAGTACTCCCATGCGATGCGCCACGCTGGCCCGGCTAGGCGACTTGCGCTTTGATATCGGTCAAATCGGGGCGATGTCCATCGCCGGTGCGTGTCGTGGCGTGGCAGGCGGGAGGTTTCCGGCTGGCGCAGTTTTGCGAAAGCGTGAAACCGGCAGATGGCCATCCGAGGGTGCGGCAGAGGGCAGCCCCGCATAACTGCGTTGCATGTAGCGGTTACGGCTCAAAGCGTACCGGAATCGGCCGCGAGAGGTCTGATATCATCGTCTTCCGGCGTCGGTTTTTCGTCGGCGACCGTTGTTGGCGTCGTCGGCGCTGGCTGGCGCGCCGGCCCGAAAGCGCAGGCGCAGGCAATAACTGCGGGCAGCAGCACGACAAAGTAACGAATCGCCGGTTTGAAAGTCATGATGCGCAGTTAGGGCAAAGAACGCTTTTGCTCAAATGCGGCGCGGCGCCGAAGGTTGGAAACCTTTCGCGCGGCCGCCTCTTTTTTTGCCGAACGCGCCTGCAGGATGGTTGGCCTGCCGCTTTCGGCACTTATATCCCGTAACAAAGCAGTGGAATGGAGTTTCCGCAATGCAACTCAGCATCAACGGCGCAACGCATGAGGTGGATGTCGAACCCGACATGCCGCTGTTGTGGGTGTTGCGCGACGAACTCGGCATGACGGGAACCAAATACGGCTGCGGCATCGCCCAATGCGGCGCCTGCACGGTGCATATCGACGGCGTTGCGACACGGTCCTGCCAGACGGCGGTCGAGGACGTTACGGGGGCAATCACCACCATCGAAGGGCTGGGCGGCGGTGCGCTGCATGCCGTGCAACAGGCCTGGATCGAGCATCAGGTCGCGCAATGCGGCTATTGCCAGTCCGGCCAGATCATGCAGGCGGCGTCGCTGCTTTCCGAAATCCCTCAGCCGACAGATGACGAGATCGACGAGGCGATGTGGGGCAATCTATGCCGCTGCGGCACATATCCGCGCATCCGCGAGGCGATCCGCAGCGCTGCCGCCAAGCTGAACGGAGCCGCATCATGAGCCGTCTTGGGAAAATCGTGCGACGCACCTTCCTCGTCGGCTCGGCGGCCATCGCCGGTGGCGTCGCCTTCGGCTGGTACATGTACCGACGCGAACCGCACAACCCGCTGCTCGACGATCTGGCCAGCGGCGAGGCCGCCATCACGCCGTATGTCAAGGTCACCGCGGACGGCGTCACCCTGATCACCCCGCGCGCCGACAAGGGGCAGGGCATCTATTCGGCGCAGGCCGCGTTGATCGCCGAGGAACTGGATATCGAACTCGACCAGGTTTCAGTCGATCCCGGTTCGCCTTCGCCGGCCTACTACAATACCGCTCTGTCGCAAGAGGGCGCACCGTTCATGTCGACCGACGAAGGCTGGTTGGCCGAATCGGCGCGCGGCGGTGTCGACGTGCTGATGAAATTCCTCGGCATGCAGATCACCGGCGGGTCAACGTCGATTCCCGATTCCTTCGACAAGCTGCGCATTGCCGGCGCGGTAGCGCGCGAGACGCTGAAGGCGGCGGCGGCGAAGAAGACCGGAATCGCTGTTGGCCAGTTGAGAACTGCTAAGGGCGCGGTGCTGCTGCCGGACGGAACCGAGGTGAAATACACCGAACTCGCTGAAATCGCCGCCACGGTGGAGCCGGTGACGCAGGTGCGCCTGCGCGATCCCGCCGAATGGCGGCTGATCGGCAAGCCGATGCAGCGCATCGACATCGCGCCTAAATCGACCGGCAAGCAGAAGTACGGCATCGATTTCCGCATCGACGACATGCTGCACGCGACGGTGAAGCTGAACCCGCGCCAGGGCGGTGCGATGAACGGCTTCGACGCTTCAGCCGCAGAAAAGATGCGCGGCGTCAAGAAGATCGTGCCGGTGACCGGCGGCGTCGGCGTGATCGCGGACAATACCTGGCGCGCGATCCAGGCGGCGAATGCAATCACCTTCGACTGGGGGCCGGCGCCATATCCGGCCGGGATGGAGGGGCATTGGGACATCCTCGCAAGCAGCTTCAACGAGGAGCGACAGGACAGCCGCAACCGCAACGATGGCGATGTCGACACGGCGCTCGCCGAGGGCAACGTGATCGAGGCCGAGTACCGCGCGCCCTATCTGGCGCATGCGCCGCTGGAGCCGATTTCGGCGACTGTCCGCATCGCCGACGGGAAGGTGGATGTGTGGACCGGCACGCAGATCCCGCGGTTTACCCAGAACAATGTCGCGAAGATCGCCGGCGTCGACGCCGAAAAGGTGCATGTGCATGTGGCGATGATGGGCGGCAGCTTCGGCCATCGCCTCGAAGACGAGGTGGTGAAGCAAGCAACAGAACTTGCGCTGGCCATGCCGGGCGTTCCGGTGAAGCTGACCTACAGCCGCGAAGAGGACATGATCCACGATTTCCCGCGCCAGATCGCCATGGCGCGCGGGCGCGGCCATGTGAAGGACGGCAAGGTCAATGCGTTCGATCTCGGCATCGCCATGCCGTCGGTGATTGTCTCGCAGATGGGCCGGCAGGGCTTTTCCGTTCCCGGACCCGATGCGCAGATTGTCGCCGGCGCCTGGGAGCAGCCGTTCGCGATCCCCAACTACCGGGTGACCGGCTACCGTGCGGAAGGGCTCGCCCCGGTCAGTTCATGGCGTTCCGTCGGCGCTTCGACCAACGGCTTTTTCCACGATTGCTTCCTCGACGAACTGATCGCGGCTGCCGGCGCTGATCCGCTGGCCGAGCGAATCCGTCTCTGCTGGCACGAACCCTCGCGCAAGGTGCTGCAAGCGGTTGGCGAGATGAGCGGCTGGAATGGACCGAAGCCGGCGCCCGGCAAGGGCAGGGGCGTTGCCTTCTGCATGTCGTTCGGCGTCGCCACGGCGGAAATCATCGAGGTGACGGCGAGCGACGCCGGCATCGCGATCGACAAGGTGTGGGTGGCGGCGGAAGTCGGCCGCGTCGTCGATCCGGTCAACTTCGACAACCTCGTCAAGGGCGGGGTAATCTACGGCCTCGGCCATGCGATGAATTGCGAGATCACCTATGCCGACGGCATGGCGGAGCAGACGAATTTCGACGCCTATCCGTACATGCGCATCAGCCAGTGCCCGCAGATCGAGGTGCGCGGCCTTGAGAACGGAACGAAGATCCGCGGCATCGGCGAACCGCCCGTGCCGCCGGCTGCAGCTGCTCTCGCCAACGCCATCTTCGCGGCAACGGGAAAGCGCATCCGCGAAATGCCGTTCAGCAAGTACGTCGATTTCATCTGACGAAACACAAAAGCCGGTAAGCGGGTTCCAGCGCTCCGGCACTCCTGCGAATAAAAAAGGCCGGGCGCAAGCCCGACCCCCTGTCATCCTTCCAATCCGCGCCAGTACATCCGTGGTCGCGGATCGAGGATGGTGTTCATGCCGCCTGCAGGTTTTCTGCGGCGTTCTTGCCGGACTTCGGATCGCGGACGACATCGAAGTTGAGCTTCTGGCCCTCGACGATGCTGCGCATTCCGGCGCGTTCAACGGCGGAGATGTGGACGAAAACGTCCGTGCTGCCGGTGTCCGGAGTGATAAAGCCGAAGCCCTTGGTGGCGTTGAAGAACTTGACTGTTCCAGTGTTCATGACGATTTCCTTTCAATCGTTCGCATGATTTCGCTTGCCGCCGCGCGAGCGGGGCAAACAGTAGCAATCGATTTTGAAGGGGATCATCGAAGATGGCGCATTTCGCACCAAAGACAAGTTTCAACAAGCAAGACCGATAAATTTATATAGATGCGAACGATGGCCGAATCAAGACGTGAAAAAAGAATATTTTCTTTCTTCCGTTGACCGGCTTCGTTGCGCAATTCTCAGCGCGCACCGGCCTGCGGCCTTCCGGGCATCGGCTTGCGCTTCGGCGCCGGCAACAGCCCTTCGCGTTGCGCCAGCTTGCGCGCCGCCTTGCGGCCGCGGCGAATGGCCTCGCTCTTCTCGCGGGCCTTTTTCTCCGAAGGCTTTTCATAGGCCTTGCGAGCCTTCATCTCCCGGAACACGCCTTCGCGCTGCATCTTTTTCTTCAGAACGCGGAGCGCCTGTTCGATGTTGTTGTCTCTTACGAGAACTTGCATGCGTTTTCCTCGAATTTCCGGCCTTTGCGGCCTTTGACGTATAACCGCCCGGGGGAATCGGATGTGACGCGAGTGGGGCCTTCGCGCCGCAACCGCCTCGTGTAACCTCCTTCGTATCGCTTGGCCCGCAATCAGGCTCGGCATATGATTGCAACGCGCCGGACGCCGCGTTGTGGAGGGATCGAAAATCTGGAAACCGACAGGCGCTGACAATAGAACGCGCCAATGTTGCCGAAACGGCCAAACAGACGATACCCGTCACATAGGCTGTTTGACCGCATTGCGCAAGGCATGGAACGTAATGGGAACGCATTTCTGCCTGTCGGGAGCGTCCGGGACCTTTCCGCAATCATGAGGTCGACGTTGCGCTTTCCTCGCTTGCATGGTGTTGTTGCTTGAGAAACCGGACTGGAACCAAAAATGGCTGTAACCGTTATCAGCATCGACGAACTCACCGCGCTCTGCGCCCGGGCGCTGGAAC
>CALMYO010000263.1 GCA_937873685.1 uncultured Paracoccaceae bacterium | reverse complement strand
GGTTTGCCGGCGTGCTGGTGATGATGAAGCCCGGCACCGAGAGTTTCCGCTTCGCCGCCCTGCTGCCGGTGGGCTCGGCCGCCTGCTACGCCGCCCTGCAGATCATGACGCGCAAGCTCGGCGTCGCCGAAAAGGCGGCGACCATGGCCTTCTACATCCAGTTCATGTTCGTCCTGTTCAGCGCCGTGGTCGGGCTGGTCATGGGCAATGGCCGGTTCTCCGGCGGCGGCGATCCGAGCCTTGAATTCCTGACGAGGCCCTGGGCCTGGCCGACGCCAACGCACCTTGCGATCATCCTCGGCGTCGGCGTGGCGATCTCGATTGCCGGCTACCTTGTCAGCCAGGGCTACCGCATGACCGAGGCGGCGATCCTGGCTCCGTTCGAATATGTCGCGCTGCCGGTGGCGATTTTCTGGAGCATCGTCATCTGGAACGACTGGCCCGACGCGTGGAGCTGGCTCGGCATCGCGCTGATCGCCGGGGCCGGGCTGTTCGTGTTCGCGCGCGAGGCGCTGCTGGGAAAACGCGTGCGCTGGAAAAAGCCGCTGCCGGAATCGAAGTGACGGGCGTTGCGGTTTCGGGAAGACCAAGCCGGTCCGGGGCTATCGCTTGAGACTTACCCCCTCGCCGCTCCCCCTTGTGGGGAGGGTCCGGCCCCCCGGGTCTTGCCTTTGGCAAGCCCGAGGACAGGCTCCGGCCGGGGGTGGGGGTGAATTGTCGCGGCAAATTTTTGAGATTGTTGAAGAACAAGGACCGGATACACTGGCATGGTCGGCGTTGCCACCCCCACCCGTCGGCTTCGCCGACACCCTCCCCACAAGGGGGAGGGAAATTCCCCGTACCATCAGCGCCTTCGCCGCGCAGAAGTGTGAACATCGTAACCCTTGTGGGGAGGGGCGAGGGGTGGGGGTAGAAGGCCGGACACGCCATCAGGCGTTTCCCTTGGCGGCTGGTCTTTGCGCTTTCCAATGATGCTCAAGGCTGCAATGGTGGCGTATCTGTGCATGCCTGAAGAATCCCGCCCGTGACCGATTTTCGCCCGCTTGTCCCGCTTCTCACCGCCGCCGGCATCCTGCTGGCAGGAAACGGGCTGCAAGGCACGATGATCGCGCTGCGCGGGGCGGAGGAGGGGTTCTCCACCGGGCAGATCGGCTTCATGGGCACCTGCTACTTCGCGGGCTTCATCCTTGCCTGCTTCGCCACACCGCGCATGCTGGCGGCGGTCGGCCATATCCGCACCTTCGCGGCGCTTGCCGCAACGGCGGCGTCCGGCACGCTGGCGATCGCGCTGTGGCTCGACCCCTACGCCTGGATGGTGATCCGCTTCGTGATGGGGTTCTGCTTTTCCGGCCTGTTCACCACCATGGAAAGCTGGCTCAACACCGGTGTGCCGAATTCCGAGCGCGGCCGCGTGCTCTCCGTCTACCGCATGATCGACCTCGGCGCGGTGACCGGCTCGCAATACCTGTTGCCGCTGCTCGGCAGCAGCGATTTCCGCATCTTTTCGGTGATGGCGATCATGGTGACGATCTCGCTGGTGCCGGTGTCGCTCGCCGATCGCTCCAATCCGAAGCCGCCGGAGGAGTTCCGCTTCGACATCCCGCAGATGTGGCGCATCTCGCCGCTCGCCTCGATCGGCTGCGTCGTCATCGGCATGACCAATTCCGCCTTCCGGCTGATCGGCCCGGTCTATGCGCGCGATCTCGGTTTCAGCGACACCGGGATCGCCAACTTCATCTCCGCCTCCATCATCGGCGCGGCGGTGATGCAATATCCGTTCGGCTGGTGGTCGGACCGGCATGGCCGCCGCATCGTGCTACTGTTCGCTTCCATCGGCGCGGTGGCGGCGGGGCTCTATCTCACCATGCTGGCGGGCGGCTCGCATACGGCCAACCTCGTCGGCGTGTTCTTCTTCGGCGCCTTTGCCCTGCCGCTTTATTCGCTCTCCGCCGCACACGCCAACGACCGTGCGAAAGAGGGGCAATACGTACTGGTGGCGGCGGGGCTGATGTTCTTCTATTCGGTCGGCGCCATGGCCGGCCCGTTCGTCGCCTCGCTGCTGATGGAATGGCGGGGGCCGGCTGCCCTGTTCAGCTTCACCAGCGCGGTGCACGCGGTGCTGATCGCCGCCACGCTGTGGCGCATGCGCGCGCGCGGTCCTGCGGACCGGCGCGGCCGCTTCGCCGCCGTCATGCGCACCTCGCCGTTGATCTTCCGCCTGGCGCGGAAACGTGGCGAGGCGGAGAGAAACGGCGGCAAATGAACAGGTTTTCGCGGCCGGGGGGAAAGACAATGCCTGTGCGTCTTGATAAGGCGGTGCCATGCACCTGATCACCACCACCGCCGAATTGTCCGACGCTGTCGCAGCGCTTTCGAAATCCGAATTTGTCACTGTCGATACCGAATTCATCCGCGAAACCACTTTCTGGCCCGAACTGGCGCTGATCCAGATGGCGGCGCCGGGCGTGGAGGCGCTGGTCGATCCGCTGGCGCCGGGCATCGACCTTGCGCCCTTCTTCGAACTGATGGCCAACGAGGCGGTGCTGAAGGTGTTTCATGCGGCGCGGCAGGACATCGAAATCGTCTTCCATCGCGGCAATCTCATCCCGCACCCGGTTTTCGACACGCAGGTTGCGGCGATGGTCTGCGGCTACGGCGATTCGATCGCCTATGACGCGCTGGTGTCGCGCATCACCGGCGGACATATCGACAAGACCTCGCGCTTCACCGACTGGAAGGCGCGGCCGTTGTCCGACCGCCAGCTTGAGTATGCAATGGCCGACGTCACGCATCTCCGCGACGTCTATCTCAGCCTGAAACAGAAGCTGCAGGAGACCGGCCGCGCCCACTGGCTGAACGAGGAAATGGCGACGCTGACCGCGCGCGAGACCTATGACCTGAAGCCGCAGGACGCCTGGACCCGCCTTAAGCTGCGCGCCCGCAAGCCTGTCGAATTCCAGATCCTGAAGAACCTCGCCGAATGGCGCGAGAACGAGGCGCGCGCCCGCAACGTGCCGCGCTCCCGCGTTCTGAAGGACGACGCGATCTACGAGATCGCCCAGCAGGCGCCGCGCGATGCGGCCGCGCTCGGCAAGCTGCGCACGATCCCCAACGGCTGGGAGAAATCGCGCGCCGCAACGCCCATCATGGAAGCGGTGCAGGCGGCGCTGGCGATGGCGAAGGAAGACCTGCCGAAACTGCCGCGCCCGCCGCAAGCGCCGGAAGGCGCCAGCGCGGCTGTCGAACTGCTGAAGGTGCTGCTCAAGCTGACGGCGGAGAAATACGGCGTCGCGGCCAAGATCATCGCGACCTCGGATGATCTCGAAGCGATCGCCGCGCAGGGCGCCGACGCCGACACGCCGGTGCTGCACGGCTGGCGCAACGAGATGTTCGGCGCCGAGGCGCTGAAACTGGTGCGGGGACAAACCGTGCTGAAATTCGAGGGCAAGCGCATCGTCGCCGCTCCGGCGTGAGGTGCTCTCGGGGGCTGTATCCCGCAGCCGCACGCCATCGATTGCAGGGCAAGCGGGTGAAGGTTACCCCCACCCCTGACCCCTCCCCTCAAGGGGGAGGGGGATTGCAATGCCGTTCGTCAAGAAGCACAAGTGACGCAGTGCTTTTGGCAATGGCTGTGTCTACGGGCAGTTCGCCCCCCTCCCCCTTGAGGGGAGGGGCTGGGGGTGGGGGTAAGATGCGACGCAAACGCCCCGGCCGATCGCCCTGCCGCGCGCCATCAATTTCTTTGAGCGATATCGTAGCCGTGCTATGGTGACTCCATGACTGCAATCGACCGCAAACCCACCGCCGAAGAGATCGCCGAAGCCCGCGAACGCCGGCTCGACATGCAGCATCTGCAGGCGATCGAGGGTAATCCGCTTGATGCTGAGCAGATCGCGATGTTCGAGATGTTCGAGCGCGAGGCATGGTCACATGAGCGGTGTTTGGAGTATATCCTTGATCGTGCGAAATCGCGGACCGCAGCACATGCGGCAGAATGAGTGACGATCCGTACCTCTTTCCCGGCACCAAGAATCTTCGAAACAAATTCGGCATTCGCAACGCCGATTTGCTTGATTACCACGAACGCGAAATCACGACGCTGCGCGCTCGCCAAGGCGTTCCCACTGGCATTTTCGACCTGAAGCACCTGCGCGCCATCCACCGCCACCTGTTCCAGGACGTCTATGACTGGGCGGGAGAAATCCGCACGCTGGAAATCTCCAAGGGCGCAAGCCAGTTCCAGTTTTGCAAATACATAGAGACCGGCATGGCCGATGTGCATCGCCGTCTGGTAAAGGTGAAATACTTCGCCAAGTCGTCGCAGTCCGGTTTTGCGGAAGGCGCGGGCGAGATCATCGGCGACGTCAACTACGTGCATCCGTTCCGGGAGGGCAACGTCCGCGCGCCTTTCCCTCCCCTCGATGGGGAGGGTCCGGCCGAAGGCCGGGGGTGGGGTGTCCAAGAGCCTGAGATTGCAGATCATCACCCCCTCCGGTCGCTTCGCGACCACCTCCCCCATTGAGGGGGAGGAGGGAGCCAAGGCGTTTCGCCCTTCGCGCCCGATACTCTAAAACGACGACGGAACGGGGCGGGCCTAAACCACCGCCACGTCGATCCGTCGTCCGCACACCTTGGCAAGCTGGCCGATCCGACCGAGCACCCGGTCGCCGATCAGCGCGCGGCGGCTTTCCGGCAAGGTCAGCTCCATCGCCCCGTCGGTACGCTCGCGCCAGCCGATGTCGGGGATGACGCCCGGCATCGCCGCCGAGAACAGGTAGGCGACGCGGAAGAAGGCGGCGAGCAGCTTCGCCCGCTCCAGCACGCGCGCGCTCGCGATCGCCGCCACCGTTGCCGGCGCATCCGCCTTCAGCCCGGTGTGCCGGAAGAAGTTGGCAAGCGCGATATAGGCGCGGCCGGCATGGTCGATCTGCGTGAACGAAGCATAGGCGATGATGTTCAGCGATTGCTCGCCGCGATAATCCGGATGCGCGCGCCAGCCGATGTCGGCGAGCTTGCAGGCCGCGTCGCGCCAGCGCGCCTCGTCCACCGTCTCGTCGATGCCGAAGGCGACGAAGCTGCGGCCGGTCCAGGCCGACATCTCTCGCGCATGCTGTGGCGAGCGGGAACGCAGCACCGACAGTTCCTCTGCCGCCTCCGCCAGGGCGTCGCGTGAGCGCAGCGAACCGTCCAGCTGGTCGAAGAGGTAACCCTCGCGCAGGCCGAGCGCCGAGATGACCACCGATTTCGGCTTCATTGCCCTGATCACCTCGCCCAGCACCACGGCGCCAGGGCCGAGCAATTCGCGGCGATTGCGCGATACCTCCTCGATGCCCGGCGTGGCCGGGGCTTCGCCGCGGATCAGCCGTTTGAGGAAATCCGACAAGGCTTGCGATTCGATCTCGTAGCCATGCGCGACATGCAGGGGATAACTGGTCGCCGCCATGTGCATGCGGGCCAGATTGCGCCATGTGCCGCCAACGGCGTAGAAGGTGCGTCCCTCGCCGCGCGCGAGGAACTTCGCCTTCTTGATGTCGGCGCGCGCCAGCTTCTGCGCTTCCGCCATCATGCCGGCTGCGCGCTCGTCGAGCCGTATGACGCCGAGCGGCAGCGTGATGCCTGCGCCCTGGCGATCGCCGCTGACATCGACAAGTTCCAGCGATCCGCCGCCGAGATCGCCGACGATGCCGTCGGGCGCGCGAAATCCCGAGATCACCCCGTTTGCGGCATAGCGCGCCTCCTCGCGACCGCTCAGCACCTGGATCGGTTGGCCGAGAATGCGTTCGGCGGCGGCGATGAAGGCCGGGCCGTTTTCCGCTTCGCGCGCGGCCGCCGTCGCAAGCGGAAAGATACGAGTCACGCCGGCCTGCTCGGCAAGTGCCCGGAAGCGGGCGAGTGCGGCCAGCGCGCAATCCACACCCTCATCGTCCATGCGGTTGCGCCGGGCGATGCCACGCCCGAGCCCGCACAGGATCTTTTCGTTGAACAGCATCGAGGGAGCGCGCACCAGCCCCTCGTAAATGACGAGGCGAACCGAGTTCGACCCGATGTCAATGACGGCGACAGGCGACCGTCCGCGCAGCCGCCCCTGGGCGTCCTGTGTGTCCATCGTTCCGCCTGCCGTTATGGCGGCCGGCGGCCGCCTGCTATTTCGCCTTGCCCTTCGAAGCCGTGCGCTTGCGATGCGCGATCAGCCGCGGCGCAGACGATTTCAGGGCCTTGCCGCGCCCCGAAAGGCTGGGATTGGTCATGAAATAACTCTGTGCGTCAAACGGCTCCTCGTCAGGCAGCGGCAAGATGCGCTGCGAGGTGCCGTCCGACAGGACTTCGAAACTTTGCTGGTTGTCCAGCAGATTGGCAAGCATGATCTGGGTAAGAACCTGTTGATGAACCGTGTCGTTGGCAATTGGCGCCATCGTTTCGACGCGCCGGTCGAGATTGCGTGTCATCATGTCGGCCGAACCGATATACACGAGCGCGTCGGGCGAGGGCAGCGGCTTGCCGTTGCCGAAACAGAAGATACGGCTGTGCTCAAGGAAGCGCCCGACGATCGATTTGACGCGAATGTTGTCGGAAAGGCTAGGCACCTGCGGCCGCAGGCAGCAGATGCCGCGCACCACCAAGTCGATATCCCCCCCCGCCGCACTCGCCTCGTACAGCGCGTCGATCACTTGCGGATCGACGAGTGAATTGACCTTCATCCAGATCGAGGCCGGTTTGCCCGCTTTTGCAAAAGCGATCTCCTCGGCGATGTGCCTCATGATACGCTTGCGCAGCGTGCGCGGCGAGACCGCCAGCCGCATCTGCTCTGCCGGTTCAGCGTACCCGGTGATGAAGTTGAACACCTGCGCCACGTCGTGCGCCAGCCCCGCATCCTGCGTGAAGTAGCTGAGGTCGGTGTAGATCTTCGCCGTGACCGGATGGTAGTTGCCGGTGCCGAGATGGACGTAGCTTTTCAGCTTGCCTTCCTCGCGGCGCACTACCAGCGACATCTTGGCGTGCGTCTTCAATTCGATGAAGCCGAACACCACCTGCACGCCGGCGCGTTCGAGATCGCGCGCCCAGCGGATGTTCGCTTCCTCGTCGAATCGGGCTTTCAACTCCACCAGCGCGGTTACCGACTTGCCGGCTTCCGCCGCATCGATCAGCGCGCGCACGATCGGGCTGTCATTGGAGGTTCGATAGAGCGTCTGTTTGATCGCCACCACTTCGGGGTCGGCGGCAGCCTGCCGCAGGAACTGCACCACCACGTCGAAGGATTCGTAAGGGTGGTGGACGATGATGTCCTTCTCGCGGATCGCGGCGAAGCAGTCGCCGCCATGGTCGCGGATTCGTTCGGGAAAACGAGCGGTATAGGGAACGAACTTAAGGTCATCGCGCGGCAACGACACGATTTGCGACACTGCGTTCAATGCCAGGATGCCTGGCAGCACGCTGATGCGCGTCTCGGGCACCTCAAGCTCGCCGGCGACGAAATCGCGCAAGGCCTTGGGCATGTCATGGTCGAACTCGATGCGGATCACCTGGCCCCGGCGACGGCGTTTCAGTGCCGTTTCGAACAGCCGCACCAGATCCTCGGCCTCTTCCTCAACCTCGATGTCGCTGTCGCGGATCAGCCGGAAGGTGCCGAAATCGCGTACATCGTAGCCGGGAAACAGTTTTTCGGTGAACGGGGAAACCACGTTTTCCAGCGTGATGAAGCGCACGACGCTGTTTCCCGGAAGCTGCACGAAGCGAGGCAGCGCCGACGGCAGGCGTAGCAGCGCGGTCATCTCGCGCTTGTCGGCGCGGCGCACCAGATGCAACGCGATGGAAAAACCGAGATTGGGGATGAACGGGAAGGGATGCGCCGGGTCGATCGACATCGGCGTCAGCACCGGAAAGATCGCCTCCAGGAAGTGCGTCTCCAGCCAGACGCGATCCTCTTCGGAAAGCGCGTCGGCCGCCACCACGTCGATGCCCTGTTCGCAAAGCTGCTCTCGCAGCTCGGCATAGACCACCTGCTGCTCGGTCTGCAGGCGCGAGATCTCGTCGAGCACCATGTCGAGCTGCTCCTGCGGCAACAGCCCGTCGGCGCTGCGCTCCATGATGCCCTCGCGCACCTGGCCTGCAAGGCCGGCGACGCGCACCATGAAGAACTCGTCGAGGTTTGCCGCCGAAATTGACAGGAAACGCAGCTTTTCGAGCAGCGGATGGCGGGCATTGCGGGCCTGGTCGAGGACGCGCCAGTTGAACTGCAACCAGGAAAACTCCCGGTTGACGAAACGGTCGGGGCTAGACAAGGAAATCGCCGGCGTTTCGCTTGCCGCCTGTTCCTGCGGCACAGCTTCGGGTTTTGCAGCATCCTGCATGTCGGTCATCGTCCACCTGCCTTCGACGGTCTGGTCCGTTCCAACCACCCGTAATTCACCAACTGTGTCACGGCGATGACCGCGTCGCCGTTCGCCCCGCATAACCCCGGTCCTGCAACACGCGTTGTGCGAGCGCACGCGTTACCGGAGCCTTGAGCGAAAGCGCCGCCCGATCGAGGTCGTGCACAAGAGCTGTTGCCTCGGCGAGTGAGCGCTCCATGCGGCGCACGAGATAGCCGGTGACGTTCGGTTCAACCGCAACCTGCCGGTCGCTGAAAAGCTTTGTCAGCACGGCTTCCAGCAGGACATCATCCGGCTGATCGATATGGGCCCGCGTCGCCGCCTGCAGCCGCGAGGCTAGGTCGGGCAGACCCAATGGCCAGGCCGATGGCGGCCTGCGCGCCGTCAGCAGCAGGCTGCCACCATGGGCGCGCACGACATTCAGCAAATGAAACAGGCCGGTTTCGTCGATCGGTGCGGTGTCGACGCCGTCGATCGATAACGGGCGGATCTCGGCCATGGCAAGGGTCTCGGGTCGGATAGCGCCCGGCTCGACCGCAACGGCATTGGCCGCCTCGGTCCAGATTTCGGCCAGATGGGACTTGCCGGAGCCGGCCGGACCGCACACGATGCCGACGGGCGAAGGCCACGCCGGCCAGCGGTCGATCATCGAGACGGCCGCCCGGTTCGCCCGCGAGACGACGAGATCGTCGCGCGCCTTGCCCGCCGCATGTCCCAGTTCAAACGGCAATTGCCGCGTCGCCGCCAACGCCAATCCCCACTCAAGAAAACCAGACTTGAACTTCCCGCGCCCGGCGCGGATCACCCGTCTTCATGCGGGCCGTGGCCCTCGTAAAGCTGGGAGTTCAGATAGCGCTCCAGCGCAAAGCGCACAAGCACACCGACCGCCGCCGCCGCCGGCACGGCCACCAGCATGCCGACGAAACCGAAAAGGTAGCCGAAGGCAAACAGGGCAAACATCAGCCAAACCGGATGCAGGTTCACGCTTTCGCCGACCAGCTTCGGCTGCAGGATGTTGCCCTCCAGGAACTGCCCTGCGAAGAAGATGACCGCAACCACGCCCAGCATGAACCAGTCCGGCCAGAACTGGACCACCGCTACACCCATCGACAGCATCAGCCCGACCAGCGAACCGACGAAGGGGATGAAGCTGATCAACCCTGCGAACAGGCCGATCAAAAGCCCGAAATTCAGCCCCGAGAGCGTAAGCGCGATCGCGTAGAACAGCCCGAGAATCAGGCACACCGTGCCTTGCCCGCGCACGAAGCCGGCCACCGCCTCATTGATATCCCGGCCGATCCGGCGCACCGAATGGACGTGGTCGCGCGGCATCCATGAGTCGATGCGCGCCACCATGTTGTCCCAGTCGAGCAGCAGGTAGAAGGCGACGACGGGCGTCACCACGAACAGGCTGGCGATGTCGACGATCGCCTTGCCGGACGACCAGATCGACTGGAACAAGGTGGTCAGGAAACCGGCGCTCTGCTTCAGCAGGGATTCCACGCCGTCGCGCAACGCGGTGGAATCGATGTTGAGATACTGCTTCAACCAGCCGGGATCCTGCGTGGCGACCAGGGTCTGAAGGCTCGTCAGCCAGCCGGGCAGCCGGGCGATGAAATCGGCGAGCTGCGTCACGAGGATTGGCACGATGACGATCAGCCCGAGCGCCAGCGTGAGGATAAACCCGATCAGGATGACGAACGTCGAGGCCAGCCGCGACAAGCCGAGCTTCTCCAAGCGGTCTGCGACCGGGTCGAGGAAATAGGCGACCGCCATGCCGGCGACGAAGGGCAGCAGGATGCCGCGGAACACGTAGAGGAACAGGATGATGAGTGCTGTGGTGACCGACCAGAAGACCAGTTGGCGGCGAATGGCTGCGGCCGATATATTCTCGGTCATCGCGCGTTCTTCCTGCAGCGGTTCCGGAGTTCACGCATCTTCCGCGCTGCTGCCGGCCATGTGATTGAACCACACGACCAGATAGGCGGCGGTAGAGGCGACGGTCAAGGCCGCCACGATGACGACCAGGACCCAATTTGCGGCCGCAAGATCGAGATCGAAGGCCGCGCCGCCGAGCGCCATCGCCGCCAGCACGATCTGCGCCGCCGTGTTGGCCTTGGAGACATAGAGCGGCTTCATGGCGATCGGGTGCGCCATCACGGCTGCGATCAAGACCCCGCCGACGATCAGCAGGTCGCGTGACACCACGATCACCATCAGCCACAGCGGGATGATCTGCATCAGTCCGAGCGCGATGAAGACGGATGTCAGCAGCAGCTTGTCGGCGACCGGATCGAGATAGGCGCCAAGCTCGCTGCGCTGGTCGAGCCACCGCGCCAGCCAGCCGTCAATGCCGTCGGACACGCCGGCCGCGACGAAGCCGATGAAGGCCAGCAGCATGTTGTCGGCCAGAATGGCGTAGATCACCATCGGCACCAGCAGGAACCGCAGGATGGTGATGAGGTTCGGGATCGTCATCGTCTTGTCATGCGTCGCGACCTTCGCGCCGTATTAGCATTGCGGGACACGTCACCGCCATATGGGGATGCGACGGCCGGTCGCCAAGGAAAGCCGTTGACAGCGCTCTTGCAGGGCAGTTCGCCCTTGCCGAGCCGGGTTGCGCATGCGAAGGCGCGGCCTTGCACAGCAAACAAGCGGCGCCGAAGCGATGAGCGACAGACCGAACGCCTTGACCTATGCCGACGCCGGCGTCGACATCGATGCCGGTAACGCCATGGTGGAGCGGATCCGCCCGGCGATCCGCTCGACGCGGCGACCGGGCGCCGATGGCGAGATCGGCGGTTTCGGCGGCGCGTTCGATCTGAGGGCAGCCGGGTTTGCCGATCCGGTGCTGATCGCCGCCAATGACGGTGTCGGCACCAAGCTGAAGATCGCGATCGAAGCCGGCATTCACGACACCGTCGGCGTCGACCTTGTGGCGATGTGCGTCAACGACATCGTGGTGCAGGGCGCCGAGCCGCTGTTCTTCCTCGATTACTACGCGACCGGCAAGCTCGATCCGGGCCACGGCGCTGCTATCGTCGGGGGCATCGCGCGCGGATGCGTCGAGGCCGGCTGCGCGCTGATCGGCGGCGAGACGGCCGAGATGCCCGGCATGTATTCTGGCGGCGACTACGATCTGGCGGGCTTCGCCGTCGGAGCGGCCGAGCGCGGGACGCTGTTGCCGCAGGGCGTGGCCGAAGGTGATGTCGTTCTCGGCCTTGCCTCGTCCGGCGTGCATTCGAACGGCTTTTCGCTGGTGCGCCGCATCGTTGCGCAAACCGGCCTCCCATGGAATGCGCCGGCGCCGTTTTCGCCGGAACAAACGCTGGCGCAGGCGCTGCTGACGCCGACGCGCATCTACGTGAAGCCGGTGCTGGCCGCGATCCGGGCCACCGGGGCGATTCATGCGCTCGCCAATATCCCGGGGGGCGGCTTCCCGGAGAACATCCCGCGCGTGCTGCAAAACGCCCCCGGGGCCGCCACCGACCTGGTGCGCCTTGACCCGCCTCAGGTGTTCGGCTGGCTGGCGCGCCAGGGCGGCGTCGCCACCGCCGAGATGCTGCGCACCTTCAACTGCGGCGTCGGCATGGTGGCGGTGGTCGCGCGCGACGGCGCCGACGCGGTGCACGCGGCGCTTGAGGCAGGCGGTGAGACCGTGCTGGAACTTGGCGAGATCGTGCCGCGCGACAGCGAGGCGGGGGGTTATTGCGGCGGGGTTTTTCCTTGAGGGACAAAACCCTCCCCCCGCATTTCCCCCGGGGAGCCCGCCGCCTTGGCTACTGACCTGCGCCTGGCGTACGCCGACATCGACGAGGAGCTCTTCGACGTCGACCAGATCCCGGTGACCTCGCGCGACGTCCGCAGTGTCGGCGAGATGGCCGAGAACGTGTTCCGCATCGGCCTGGTGCGG
>CALMYO010000262.1 GCA_937873685.1 uncultured Paracoccaceae bacterium | reverse complement strand
GAACGCCTGCGCCGGTGATGGCGGTGGCCGCCGCCATTGCGCGGATCGCCAAGTCTTGCATCGTCAGCGGCGCGCCGGCGACGATCAGCACGACGCGCTGCGGTTCGGCCGCGACACCCGCGGCCAACAGTTCCCATATCGTGGCGGCAAAGGGCGGACGCACCGCCCGGGCAACCGCTTCCGATGTGGACAGGTTATCCATTCTTCCTGCCGCCGCGCGCATCGAGAAACGCCGACGACACGCGCTGCGGCTCACCGGACGCGAAGGATTCGCGATGCGCGCGCTTGGCGGCGACAACCGCTTCCTCCAACCCTGGCTCCAGCACCTCGAAGAAGCGCCGCTTGATCAGCCGCATCGCATTGACCGGCTTGGCGGCGAGCGTTTCGGCAACTTCCAGCGCTTTTTCCATCACCTGCTCCTCCTCCACCACATGGTGCAGCACCCCGTTCTGCAGCGCCTCGCCAGCATTCATCATCCGTCCGGTCAGCGTCAGTTCGATGGTGCGCGACAGGCCGAGCACCTCACGCATGATCCACGGTCCGGTGATGCTGGCGATTCCGGAGTTGATTTCGGGCTGGCCCATCAACACGCCTGGATGGCCGATGCGCACATCGGTGAGCAGCGCAAACTGGAAAGCGGATCCGGCGGTGACGCCATTGATCGCCGCGATCACCGGCTTCTCCAGCGCCCGGACAGTGCGGTAGAGCGTGTGGAACTCCTCGATCCATGCTTCAGCGCGGACCGGATCGAAGCCGATCGCCTCGTTGAGATCCTGGCCGGCGCAAAAGGCGCGCGAGCCGGCGCCGGTGATGATCACGGCGCGGATACCCTGCTCACCGGCGACGTTGCGCAATGCGGCGATCAGCCTGGCGCGCATGATGGTATCCCAGGCGTTCAGGCGTTCGGGCCGGTTCAACGTGATGGTGGCGATCGCCCCGGCGCGCGATACGAGGATGGTCTCGGTCATGCGGTATGCCTCCCCGGACTCAGTGGATGGCGGCAAGTCAATCAAATCGGTGCGGTCGCGGCAAGCGTCTCGTATGGCGCCTTGCATGGCGCACTGCCGAAGCCGTCTTGCGACGCGCCGGAACGCACCGGTATATGCGCCATGGCTTCCAGACGAATCGCCGGTCCCGAGATCGAGCGGCTGATCCAGTTGCTGGCGCGCGTGCCCGGTCTCGGCCCGCGTTCGGCCAGGCGCGCCGCGCTGCATCTCATCAAGAAGAAGGAGGCGCTGATGGCGCCGCTTTCGGCGGCGATCGCAGAGGCATTGCAGAAGGTGCGCGTGTGCTCCACCTGCGGCAATGTCGACACCAGCGATCCCTGCACGATCTGCGCCGATCCCGGCCGTGACGATGCGACGATCATCGTGGTGGAGGACGTCGCCGACCTGTGGGCGCTGGAACGCGCCGGCGCTATGAAAGCGCGTTATCACGTGCTCGGCGGAACGCTGTCGCCGCTCGATGGCGTCGGTCCCGACGATCTCAACATCGCCGGGCTGATCGACCGGGTGACGAAGGGCGGTGTCAGCGAACTGATCATTGCGGTCAACGCCACCGTGGAGGGGCAAACCACCGCCCACTACATCACCGATCGCCTGGAAGGGCTGGAATTGAAGGTGACACGGCTGGCGCATGGCGTTCCCGTCGGCGGAGAACTCGACTACCTGGATGAAGGCACTCTGTCGGCGGCGCTCAGGGCGCGCACTAGGCTATGAGCACATGCACCGGCGAGCCGTTCATTTACCCTCCTATCGATACAACCACAACTTCCGGTTACAGCGGCCGCCGCTTCCGGGCGTCAGGGCGGCCTCGTGTTGCGGACCGATTGTCGCATTTCACGAATTCGAGACATTTCGTTTCTTGCGTTTGCCGCTGCGGCATGGCAATCGCCTGGCATCGGTTGCGGCTCTCGCCGGCCCGGTTCTGATTGCAGGCGTCGAAGCGGCGAATACGCGTCGTTGCTCTGACAAACGGGATGTTCCCAAGGGCGCTCAAGGCGTTAGCCGGCAAAACGGTTGGTGGTGTTGCCAACCGGGAGTTCTCGCGCGGAAAAACCGGCTCGCTTACGTCTTGAATCTGCATTCCGCGAAAGCAGTCGCAGCAGTTGCGCCGCCTCCTGCCTGACGTTACGTGATTGTCACACCGTTTTCCGGTCACAGATTTTCTCCATTACAATCAGTGTATTAGTAGAGGTGTGCGGCGCGAGCCTCGCGGCGTCCGGCAACGTTCTCCATATGGTCCGTGTCAAGGGGGAGACAAGAAAAAAAACTTTGCCGACGACAGGCAATGACTGCGCCGCGGATTCTCCTTGAGTCACAAGAGCCTTAAAAATTTTAGGTCAGTCTGGGCCGCGCCGAAAGCCGGTCGGCGATGCCGCAAAGGTAAAAAAAGCCCTAACCGCCCCTTGCCCCGTAAGCACCGATAAGGCTAGTTTCCAGCCATCGAAAGGCGGGCGAGAAACTCACCAGCCCATCTGCGAGCACCATCTGAATGGCCGTCGGAAACAGCGGCAAGATCGTTCGCAACCTTTCATTGGCGTCTGTGTGCTGTGGGGCTGAGCAGGCGCAAGCTGTATCGTTGAGTTGTATCGCATCCGGGACGGCTCGTCTCCGGGCAGGGGGAAGTTTGTTGTTGAAAAGCCGGCCGCAGAGCCGGCGACCGAACGAACGAGGCTGTGTCGCTATCGCGGCGCAAACAGGATTGGCATGCCAGCGGCCGGGCGCAGCTGGTTTTCAAGCGGGGCTGAAGAGAAGATCATGACTGCGGCGGTCACACGGTTTCAGAACGAAAAAAGCCGGAGCGAAGAGGTTTCGAGGGAGGAGATGGGGGACAACGGGAGCCCGCGCCAGCGTCGCGCGGAGGAAGTTTTCGAGCGCGTGAAATCAGTTCTTCGCGCACGGCTTGGACAGGATGTCTATTCGAGCTGGTTTACCCGGCTGCAACTGGACGAAGCCTCCAAGAGCATCGTGCGGCTTTCGGTCCCCACCGCGTTTCTCCGCTCTTGGATCAACAACCACTATATAGGCCTGATCGAGGAGCTCTGGCGGGCGGAACAGCCCGAGGTGCTGCGCCTAGAGGTTGGCCTGCGAAGCGCAACGCGCAACGCGCCGCTGGTCGCCGCCAATGACGAGGAAGCGCAGACGCCGAAACCGGCGGCAGCCAAGCCGGCTACAATCGCTCCCGGCCTGTTCTCCTCCAACCGCCCGCCCGCGCAACCCGGTTTCCGTGAGACAGACCGGGGCGGCGTTGTCAGCGGGTCGCCGCTCGATCCGCGCTACAGTTTCGCCAGTTTCGTGGAGGGGCCATCAAATCGTATCGCGCTTGCGGCTGCACGGACGGTTGCCGAGACCGGGGCCGGTTCGGTGCGGTTCAATCCCCTGTTCATTCATGCATCCGTCGGTCTCGGCAAGACGCATCTGCTCCAGGCGATCGCCGCCGACACCATGGCGCGCGATCCGTCGCGGCGGGTGGTCTACCTGACCGCCGAATACTTCATGTGGCGCTTCGCAACCGCGATCCGCGATAATAACGCGCTGTCCTTCAAGGAGCAGTTGCGCAACATCGACCTGCTGGCCATCGACGACATGCAGTTCCTGCAGGGCAAGTCGATCCAGAACGAGTTCTGCCATCTGATCAACCTGCTGCTTGACAGCGCGCGCCAGGTGGTGGTCGCAGCCGACAGGCCGCCATCGGAGCTGGAATCGCTCGACCAGCGGGTCCGTTCGCGCTTGCAGGGCGGCGTGGCGCTGGAAGTTTCCGCGCCGGATTTCGAGATGCGCCTGTCGATCCTGCGCCGGCGGCTGGAACAGGCACAGCTCGACGATCCCGGCATAGCCGTCGATGACGCGATCATTCAGCACATCGCGCACGTGATCACCGGATCGGGTCGCGAGCTTGAAGGCGCGCTCAACCAGTTGCTGTTTCGCCAGAGCTTCGAGCCCAATCTTTCGCTCGACCGGGTGGATTTCCTGCTCGGGCATCTGGTCAAGCCCGGCGAGGCGAAGCGAATCCGCATCGAGGACATCCAGCGCGCGGTTTCGCGCCACTACAACGTCACCAAGGCCGACATGGTATCGGCGCGGCGCACGCGCGGCATCGTCAAGCCGCGGCAGGTGGCGATGTATCTGGCCAAGGCGCTGACGCCCCGGTCGCTGCCTGAGATCGGGCATCATTTCGGCAACCGCGACCACACCACCGTGCTGCATGCCGTGCGCAAGATCGAGAAGCTTGCGGGCGAGGACAAGACGCTGGCGAAGGAACTCGAACTGCTGAAGCGGCTGATCGCCGAACAGTGAACTTGTCACCGAGGCGGCGCGCCGGCCGGTTGTCCGGATTGCAGCCGCCCCCTTTCCACGGGAATCGAACCGCTTGCAGCGCATGACGCTTGCGTTTGGCGGGCAATTCGGGTCTGTTGCGCCTCCCGGCCTTGCGGGAGGCGATGCGGGGTGGCGTTATTGCGCCCGAACCGTTTTCTGCGGCCCTCACCGGATGATCCAGGCAAGCGGTGTCCCATGCGTGTTACAATTGAGCGTTCCAATCTGCTGAAATCCCTCAACCACGTTCATCGCGTCGTGGAGCGTCGCAACACGATTCCGATCCTGTCGAACGTGCTGCTGAAAGCGGAAGGCGAAAGCCTTGAGATGAAGGCGACCGACCTCGATCTGGAGATCAACGAGGCGACCGCTGCGATGGTGGAACAGGCCGGCGCCACCACCGTGCCGGCGCATCTGCTTTACGACATTGTGCGCAAGCTGCCGGACGGCGCCGAAGTGATGCTATCGAATGACCGCGACGCCGGATCGCTTTCCGTGATTTCCGGCCGCTCGTCGTTTCGCCTGCAATGCCTGCCGCAATCGGATTTTCCGGAACTGACGGCCGGAACCTTCACGCACAGTTTCCGGGTCGACTCCAAGGTGCTGAAATCGCTGATCGACCGCACCCAGTTTGCGATCTCCACCGAGGAGACGCGGTATTACCTGAACGGCATCTTCATGCACACCATCGAGAGCGCCGGCAAGTTGATGCTGCGCGCGGTGGCGACCGACGGGCACCGGCTGGCGCGCAGCGAGACCGAGGCGCCGGCCGGGGCGGAGGGCATGCCGGGCGTCATCGTTCCGCGCAAGACGGTCGGCGAACTGCAAAAGCTGGTCGACGATCCGGATGTGGCGGTGCAGGTGGAGCTCTCGGATTCCAAGATCCGCTTCAACATTGGCGGCGTGGTGCTGACCTCGAAGCTGATCGACGGCACATTCCCCGACTATCAGCGCGTGATTCCGACCGGCAACGACAAGGAACTGAGTGTCGACCGCGCCACCTTCACCTCGGCCGTCGACCGGGTTTCAACGATTTCGTCCGAACGTGGCCGCGCTGTAAAACTGGCGGTGGCCAACAGCCAAATGACGCTGACGGTCAACAATCCTGATTCCGGCTCCGCGACCGAAGAACTCGCCGCCGGCTACGAGGCCGACCCGATGGAAATCGGCTTCAACGCACGCTATCTGCTCGACATCACCGGTCAGGTCACGGGCCAGGATATCGAGTTCGCGCTCGCCGACGCCGGTTCGCCGACGCTGATCCGCGATCCAGCCGAGCCGAATGCGCTCTATGTCCTGATGCCGATGCGCGTGTAGCGGAGACCGGGACGTGGCCGGGGCGGATGCCGGCAAAGCGCAGGATTTGCCGCGCCTTCGCCTCACGCAGCTGAAGCTTTTCCATTTCCGCAACTGGGGCGTCCATGCACTGAAGCTGGACGGCCGGCATGTCGTGCTGACCGGCGAGAACGGCGCCGGCAAGACAAACCTGATGGAGGCCGTCTCGCTGCTGTCGCCGGGCCGCGGGTTGCGGCGCGCCTCCTATGGCGACATGCTTCAGGCATCGACCGCGAACGGTTTCGCCATACATGCCGATCTGGAAACGCCGAACGGGCCATTCGAGATTGGCACCGCCGTCGCCGCGCCCAACAGCGAGGAGACTGGCGCCCAGCGCCGGATCTCGATCAATGGCGCGCCTGCGAAGACAGCCGACGCGTTGCTTGAAGTGTTGCGCGTTGTCTGGCTGACGCCAGCGATGGACGGATTGTTCACCGGGGCGGCGGGCGACCGCCGCCGTTCCCGCGATCGCATGGTGCTGGCGATCGCCCCGGCGCAGGGGCGTGGCGCCGCCGCCTACGAGAGGGCGCTGCGGGGCCGCAACCGCCTGCTCGCCGAGGATCGCCCCGATCCGCGCTGGCTGGATGCGGTGGAGGCGCAGATCGCCGAACTCGGCATTGCCATTGCGGCGGCGCGCGACGAGGTGGTGCAACTGCTCGCCGCGATGATCGGCCGCGCAGGCGACACGGGACCGTTTCCGGCCGCCGATATCGCCATCCTGCGCCCGGCCGAAGAGGCTGACCCCGACGGCGCGGCGGTGGAGCGGGAAGAACGTCTGCGCCATGCCCTGCGCGAAGGCCGCACGCGCGACCGCATGGCGGGGCGCACGCTCTGCGGACCGCACCGGCACGATCTTTCCATCCGCCACCGGCAAAAGGCGATGGATGCTGCCATGTGCTCCACGGGCGAACAGAAGGCGTTGCTGATCGGGCTGGTGCTGGCGCATGCGCGTCTGACCGGCGAATTGTCCGGCTTGCCGCCGCTTCTGTTGCTGGACGAGATCGCAGCCCATCTCGACGCGGGCCGCCGCGCCGCGCTGTTCGACCTGGTCTGTTCGCTCGGCGGCCAGTGCTTCATGACCGGCACCGATCGCGACCTGTTTGCGGCGCTCGGCGGACGCGCGCAGTATTTCACCGTGAGCGCCGGTACGGCGACGGAAACCATGTGAAGCGGTTCGATGACGGCAGTTCGTGGGCGCAAACACCGACAAGGCGCATATCCCGCAATCGTGCCGGAAACGCGTTCACCGATGCTTGGCATTGCGCCGGTTTCGCCATAAGAGGGCCGTTTCGCGGCCGCGGTCCAAACCCGCCGCCGCCCGATCCGGAAGAGATGCAATGACCCGTTCCGATGCCGCCAAGGCTCCCTCCCAGCGCATGCTGCGCGTTGGCGAGCAGGTGCGCCATGCGCTGGTGGCGATGCTGCAGCGCGGCGACCTGGTCGACCCGGTGCTTGACGGCAAGGTGCTGTCGGTCACCGAAGTGCGCATGTCGCCGGACCTGAAGATCGCCACCGTCTTCGTCACGGCCTTCGGCGTCGACGACATGCAGACCATCGTCAAGGCGCTGGCCAGCCATGCCCGCTTCATCCGCGGCCATGTCTCACGCGACCTGCGGCAACTGAAATACATGCCGGAGTTCCGCTTTCGCGCCGACACGTCCTTCGACAATTTCTCGAAGATCGACCGGTTGCTGCATTCGCCAGAAGTGCGGCGCGATCTGGACGGGGATGAGGATTGAACGGTTCCTGAAAGCCGGCCAGCACACGGCGCTGGACAAAGACAGCCGGCCTGTAACGCAATACTGAAAGAAACAACGATGTCGCGTCAACGCAAGAAGAAGGGTCGGCCGGTTTCCGGCTGGCTGGTGCTCGACAAGCCGTTCGCCATGGGCTCCACCGAGGCCGTGTCGAAGGTCAAATGGCTTTACATGGCCGAGAAGGCCGGCCATGCCGGCACGCTCGACCCGCTGGCGTCGGGCCTGTTGCCGATTGCCTTTGGCGAGGCGACCAAGACCGTTCCTTACGTACAGGACGGCTCCAAGACCTATCGCTTCACCGTCGCCTGGGGTGCGCAGACCACCACCGACGATCTTGAAGGCCAGGTCATCCATGTTTCCGAACAGCGGCCGACCCGCGCGGAGGTCGAGGCGATCCTGCCCAACTATACCGGTGTGATCCAGCAGGTGCCGCCGCAGTTCTCGGCGATCAAGATCGAGGGCGAACGCGCCTACGATCTCGCCCGCGGCGGCGAGGCGGTGGAAATTCCCGCCCGCGAGGTGGAGATCGGCGAACTGGTCATCCTCGACCATGCCGGCGACCACACGGTGTTCGAGACGGTCTGCGGCAAAGGCACCTATGTGCGGTCGCTGGCGCGCGATTTCGGCCGCGATCTCGGATGCTTCGGCCATGTCAGCGCATTGCGGCGCACCGGCGTCTCGCCCTTCTCGGAGGAAGACGCGGTGCCGCTCGCCGAACTGGAAGCCGCGATGGCGGAGGCCGAGAAGACCGCGCCGATGCCGCCAAAGCCGGCCGAAGGCGAGGAACAGTCGCCTGAACAACGCGCCGCGTTCCGCGCCGCGCTCGACGCCCGCTTCGCCGCGCTCGACGCCTTCCTGATCGATCCCGCCGAGGCCCTGAGCGAGTTGCCGCAGGTTCCATTGAGCGACGAGCAGGCGCAGGTCCTGCGCATGGGCAATCCGGTGATCCTGCGCGGCCGCGATGCGCCGCTGCCAGCCGAGGAGGGGGCGGCGGCGCTGCATGGCAAGCTGATCGCGATCGGTGAAATCGCCTTCGGCGAGTTCCGCCCGCGGCGTGTGTTCAAGGGCTGAGCGCGACCGATTGGCGTCAACGGTTTTGCGCCATCGGCTGGCGTTTTTGAGGCGGCAGCGCACGGGCCGGAGGGTATGTGTTGGCGCAACCATGTCGGTTTCACGAAGGACTGTCCCATGATCGAGAAGCGCGAATTCTACATTGACGGCAAATGGGTGGCCCCGGCCGTGCCGAACGACCTTGCGGTCATCGACCCGGCGACCGAGGAGCCCTGCGCCGTCATCTCCAACGGTTCTGCCGCCGATGTCGACCGCGCGGTCGCGGCTGCTACGCGCGCCTTCGGACCGTGGTCGGCGACGCCGCTTGCCGAGCGCGTCGCGATGCTGAACAAGCTTGGCGAGATCATGGAGCGCCGCAACGGCGAGATGGCCGAGGCGATCTCGCTGGAGATGGGCGCGCCGATCGATCTGGCGACCGAAAGCCAGGCCACATGCGGTCCCTGGCATCTGGGCGGGTTCCTCAAGGCGCTGGAGGATTTCAGCTTCGAGCACCCGCACGGCAAGAACGAGATCGTGCTGCGCGAACCGATCGGCGTCGTCGGCCTGATCACGCCGTGGAACTGGCCGATCAACCAGATCGCGCTGAAGGTGATCCCCGCGGTCGCCGTCGGCTGCACCTGCGTCCTCAAGCCGTCGGAAATCTCGCCGCTCTCCGGCCTGCTTTGGGCGGAATTCATGCATGAGGCCGGTTTCCCGGCCGGCGTGTTCAACCTCGTCAATGGCGACGGGCCGGGGGTGGGCGAGGCGATCTCGCATCATCCGGGCATCGACATGGTGTCGTTCACCGGCTCCACCCGCGCCGGCATCGCCATCTCGAAGGGCGGCGCCGAGACGATCAAGCGCGTGACGCTGGAACTCGGCGGCAAGTCGCCGAACATCGTCTTCGCCGACGCCGATCTCGACCGGTCGATCCGCCGCAGCGTCGTCCACTGCATGGAAAACACCGGCCAGTCGTGCAACGCGCCGACCCGCATGCTGGTTCAGCGCAAGGTCTATGACGAAGCGGTCGACCTTGCCGTCAAGCACGGTTCGTCGGTCACCGTCGGCAACCCGCGCGAAAATGGCGGCCATATCGGCCCGTTGGTGTCGCAGGCGCAGTTCAACAAGGTGCAGGGCCTGATCGAGGCCGGCATTGCCGAAGGCGCGCGCCTCGTGCTCGGCGGCCCCGGCCGTCCCGAAGGCTTCAACCGCGGCTGGTTCGTGCGCCCGACCATCTTCGCCGATGTCTCGAACGACATGCGCATCGCCCGCGAGGAAATCTTCGGCCCGGTGATGGCGATGATCCCGTTCGACGACGAGGACGAGGCGATCGAGATCGCCAACGACACGCCCTACGGCTTGGCAGCCTATGTCCAGACCGGCGATACAGAGTGCGGCCAGCGCGTGGCGCGGCAGTTGCGCGCCGGCATGGTGCGCATCAACGGCGCGGGGCTTTCGGTTGGCCATCCCTTCGGCGGCTACAAGCAATCCGGCAACGGGCGCGAAGGCGGCGCCTGGGGGCTCGAGGATTTCCTCGAGACCAAGATCGTCGGCTGGCGCTGATGCTTTTTACCGGGCGCTCTCAGCGCCCGGCTTTCTCCGCAGCAAGCCGGATCGTGGCCTCGTCGCGGAGACCTGGCGGCTAGCGCATCGGGCGCGAAGGGCGAATCGCCTTGGCTCTCTCCTCCCCCTCAATGGGGGAGGTGGTCGCGAAGCGACCGGAGGGGGTGAAGATCCGCAACTAAAGCTCTAGTCACCCCACCCCCGGCCTCCGGCCGGACCCTCCCCATCGAGGGGAGGGAAAGGCGCCCAGCCGTTCTGCCGCTTGCCCCCGGTGAGAGCTGCGCCAGACATAACGCCCGATGTTCTAGCGCACAGGGCATCTTGCGCGTTTTCCCGCGCAAGCGCAAACTCGCCGCGAATCGCTCCGGAGCGAATCGTGATCGCCAGGAACCTGAAGCTCTGCATTCTCCTTGCATTTCTTCAGCCGCTTGCAGCGGCGCAGGCGGAGCAGTGTCGCCTGAATGAAGGCCCCGAAGCGGCATCCTTTATTGTCGGCGGGGAGGCCGACCGGCCGTTCCCACCCCATTTCGTGCTGAGTGCCGGTGACAGCTGGACACTGGCGGATGTGGTCTGGCGCGAGGTGACGGCGCGCGATCCGGACGGTCCGCTCGGACCCGACGATGCGGTCTGGGCGCCGGCGGCGATGCTCTCCTGCGGCAGCGACCTGCTGGAAAATCCCGGAAACACCGATTTCATCTGCCAGGCTGGCCAGTTCTTCGATGGCGTCGCCCCTGTTTTTCCATCGCCAGACGAGGCGGCGAAGGGCTCGGTCAGCGGCGGAGACGATGTCGTGGTTATTGAAACCCGGATGCGTGGCCCCGCCCTTTGGGTGAAATTCACAGTGCCCGAGCAGCCGGTCGGATGGATCGCCTCGACACGGCTCGAGTGCGACGCCGAAGCTCAGCCGGCGCAGGATGGAGACGGAGGAACGGAAGCCGGGTCGTCCGCTCCGCAACAATAGGAACGGCGTCTGCACAGCACAGGGTCACGCCGCTCTCAACGCAATGGGAGCGCCGGCAGGGCCTTCAACCGATCCGCCGGCCGAGCGGATTTCCCGCAGCAGGCGCGTCGTCGCCGATGCGGTAGCAACGGCGCACCGCCGCCTCGGCCGCGGCAAACGCTGTTTCGTTTGCCGCATGGATCGTGCACAGCGGCGTATCGACGTCGAGCTTCGCGCCGAGGCCGGCGATCCCGGTCAGGCCGACCGAAAGATCGATGACATCCTCCGGCGTGCGCCTGCCGCCGCCAAGCGAGACCACGGCCAGGCCCAGTCCGCGGGTGTCGATTGCCGTGACGAAGCCGGCGCGTGTCGCCGTAACGGCGCGGACCAGCGGTGCAGCGGGCAGATAGTGCCGGTATCGTTCGACGAAATCGGCCGGTCCGCCGAGACAGGCGACCATGCGCGAAAAAGCTTCGGTCGCCCGGCCGCTGTCAAGCGCTGTGCGCGCGGTTTCGAGCGCTGCCGTGTTGTCGGGTTGCAGCCCGGAAAGCACCAGCATCTCGGCAACCAGCGCCAGCGTCACCGTCTCCAGCCGTTCATCGCGCGCCGCTCCGGTGAGGAATTCCACCGCATTGGTGACCTCTACCGCGTTGCCAGCGGCGCTCGCCAGCGGTTCGTTCATGTCGGTCAAGAGTGCCGCGGTTCGGGTTCCGGCGCCGTTCGCCACCTCGACCAGGCTGGTCGCCAGCTCCACCGCCTTCGCTTCGCTGTCCATGAAAGCACCGTTGCCGTACTTTACATCAAGCACCAGCGCTTGCAGCCCGGCGGCGAGCTTCTTCGACAGGATCGAGGCAGTGATCAGCGGCACGGATTCAACCGTCGCGGTCACGTCCCGAATGGCGTAGAAGCGCTTGTCGGCCGGCGCAAGATCGGCGGTCTGGCCGATGATGGCGCATCCCGCCTCGCGGACGCACTTGCGAAACAACGCGTTGTCGGGTTTCGACACGTAGCCCGGTATGGCGTCCATCTTGTCGAGCGTGCCGCCGGTATGGCCAAGACCGCGGCCGGAGATCATCGGCACGGCCAGCCCGCAGGCGGCCGCAATCGGCGCCAGCATCAGTGAGACATTGTCGCCGACGCCGCCGGTCGAATGCTTGTCGGCGACCGGCCTGTCAATGTCCGACCAGTCCAGCACCGCGCCGGAGTCGCGCATGGCAAGCGTCAGCGCCACAGCTTCCGCCCGCGTCATGCCGTTGAAGAATACAGCCATGGCGAAAGCCGCAACCTGTCCTTCGCTTGCCGTTCCGTCGGCGATGGCGCGCGCGAAGGCGGCGATCTCGGCATCGTCGAGGGAGCGGTCGTCGCGCTTCTTGCGGATGATCTCGGATAGCAGGGTCATGGTTTGAAGGTTTCCGGTGCTTTCTTCACCCGATCTCGCCGATCGCCCTCGTCAGGATGCGCTGCAGCTTGACCCCGCCAAGCGGCGCCATATCCTTGGTTTCCTGGTGGGAGAGTTCCGCACCGGTCATGCCGGCGGCGTAGTTGGTGATCACCGAACAGGCGGCGACATTCAATCCGAAGAACCGCGCGAGGATGACCTCCGGCACCGTCGACATACCGACCGCATCGGCGCCCATTACGCGCGCCATGCGGATTTCCGCCGGCGTTTCGAACATAGGCCCGGAAAACCACATGTAGACGCCACGGCCAAGCGCGATGTCTTGCGTTTTCGCGGCGATCTCGATCGCCGCGCGCAAGCGCGCGTCGTAGGCGCCCGTCAGTCCGACGAACCGGCGGTCGCTCGGCTCGCCGACCAGCGGGCTGGCGCCGGAAAAGTTTATGTGATCCTCGATCAGCATCACCGATCCGGGCGGCAGGTCCTCATGCAGCGAACCGGCGGCGTTGGTGAGGATCAGGTTCTCGACGCCAACCCCCTGCAGGCACTCGATTGCCGGGCGCATGGCGTCGGCGCGGCCATGCTCATAATAATGGGCGCGGCCGGAAAGCACGATCACCGGCTTGCCGCCGAGATCGCCGGCGACGACCTGCCCGGCATGGCCCGAAACACCGCTTTGCGGGAAACCCGGCAGGTCGCCGTAGGGCACCCGCACCGCGTCGGCGACCGCATCCACCACGCCGCCGAGGCCGGAACCCAGCACCAGCGCGGTTCTCGGTAAACGCCCCGCCAGCGCTTCCGTCAGCTTCGCCACAGCCTGTTTCATGTCAGCGCCTCCGCGGAAAAGCCGCGCGGGAAGATGTCGGAAAGCTGCACCGTCTCGCGCACGCCGGTTTCATCGCACAGGTGCAGCCGCGTGTCGGGCGCGGCGAACTCGGCCAGCCTCTGGCGACAACCGCCGCAAGGCATGCACAGCGCCTTCTTTTCGGCGACCACGGCGATATCCGTGATGCGCCCGCCGCCGCCCATCACATAGTGCGACAGCGCGGTGGTCTCGGCGCACCACCCCTCCGGATAGGAGATTACCTCGATGTTGCCGCCGGAAAAGACGCGACCATCCTCGGTCAGGATCGCCGCGCCGACAGGAAACTGCGAATAGCGCGCGTAAGCCTTCTCCATGGCCGCCCAGGCGGCCTCGAACAGGGCATGCGGTTCCGTCGCCATTGTCAGCGCTCCTTCACATAGGGCACGCCGCCGGCCTTCGGCGGGATCGCCTTGCCGATGAAGCCGGCGAGCAGGATCACGGTCAGCACATAGGGGAAGGCTTGCACGATCTGCACCGGCACCTTGCCGATGACCGGCAGCGCCTGTCCCTGGATGCGGATGGCGATGGCGTCGAGGAAGCCGAACAGCAGGCAGGCGAACATCGCCGGCACCGGCTTCCATTTGGCGAAGATCAACGCGGCGAGCGCAATGAAGCCGCGCCCGGCCGTCATGTCCTTCACGAAGCCGGCGTTCTGGGCAACCGACAGATAGGCGCCGGCCACGCCGCACAGCACGCCGGTGCACATCACGGCGCGGTAGCGCAGCCAGGCGACGCCGATGCCGGCGGTATCGACCGCCGCCGGGTTCTCGCCGACAGCGCGCAGCCGCAAGCCGAAGCGGGTGCGAAACAGCACCCACCAGGAAAACGGCACCATGGCGAAGGCGAAATAGACCAGGATCGAATGGCCGGAGAGCAGGCCGGACCAGATCTGACCGATCACCGGCACGTTCTCCAGCGCACCGGCAAACGGCAGGTCGATGGCGTTGAAGCGCGCATCGCCGGTGAGCGAGGGCGTGCGCCCGCCCTGGCGGAACCAGGCCTGACCCAGAATGACCGCCGCGCCGGCGGCGATGAAGTTGATCGCGACGCCCGAGACAATCTGGTTGCCGCGATGGGTGATCGAGGCAAAGCCGTGCACCAGCGCGAAGAACACGGAAGCCGCGATCGCCGCAGAAAGACCGATCCAGGCCGAGCCGGACACCGCGGCGGCCGCGCCTCCGGCAAAGGCGGCGGCGAGCATCTTGCCTTCAAGACCGATGTCGAACACGCCGGAGCGTTCCGAATAGAGGCCGGCGAGGCAGGCGAGCAGCAGCGGGGTCGAAAGCCGGATCGTGGCGTCGAGGATCTGGACGAGCGCGTTGACGAACTCCATGACAATCACGCCCCCGCCGGTTCGGAGCGCTCGCGCGCGCCCATGGCAATCGCGTAGGCCGCCTGCACATGGGGCCGGAACATGTTTTCCAGCGCGCCGGCAAACAGGATCGCCAACCCCTGGATGATGACGATCATGTCGCGGGTGATGTTCGGCATCTCGAAGGCGATTTCCGCGCCGCCCTGATAGAGCATGCCGAACAGCACAGCGGCCGGGATGATGCCGACGGGATGCGAACGGCCCATCAGCGCCACCGCAATGCCGACAAAGCCTGCGCCGGTCACGAAATCGAGTTGCATGCGATGCTGCGCGCCCATGATCGGGTTCAGCGCCATCATGCCGGCGAGTGCGCCGGAGACCAACATGGTTATGATCAACACCCGCGCCTCGTTGATGCCGGCGTAGCGCGCGGCAGTGGGCGAGAAGCCCATGGTGCGGATTTCGTAGCCGAGCTTGGTGCGCCAGATCAGCACCCAAACGCCGAAGGCGGCGACGAGCGCCAGCAGGAAGGAAATGTTGAACGGCGCGGAGCGGATGGTCAGGCCGAACATCTCCAGCAGCCAGTCAAGCTTCGGCAATTGCCCGCCCTCGACGAACTTGCGTGTTTCCGGCGCCATCTGGCCGGCCGGCTTGAACACGTTGGTCAGCAGGTAGATCATCAGGCTGGCGGCGATGAAGTTGAACATGATCGTCGTGATGACGATGTGGCTGCCGCGCTTCGCCTGCAGCCAGGCCGGGATCAGCGCCCACAAGGCCCCTGTCAGCGCCGCGCCGATGGTGGCCAGCGGAAACACGATCCACCACGGCAGCGAGGAATCGAAAGACAGCGCCACCAGCGAGACGCCGAGCCCGCCGAGGTAAGCCTGCCCCTCGCCGCCGATGTTGAACAGGCCGCAATGGAAGGCGACCGCCACGGCAAGCCCGGTGAAGATGAAGTTGGTCGCATAGTAGAGGGTGTAGCCGATGCCCTCGCCGGAGCCGAACGCGCCCTTGATCATGAAGGCCGCGGCTTTCAGCGGGTTTTCGCCGACCAGCACCACCACCAGCCCGGCGACGACGAAGGCGACGATCAGGTTGATCAGCGGGATGACGCCGTAGTCGATCCAGCCGGGCAGTTTTGCATAGGGTGTCGCCATGGCTTACTCCGCTGCCGCCTTGAAGTTCCGCGGGCCGCGCGTGGCGGCGTCGGGCGTTTCCGATTTCGAATTGTAGGCGTAGGTTTCCCAGGTCGGTTCGTACGCGTCCGTCGCCTGGTTGCCCCAATAGGTCCAGCCACGCCGCGTGCCGCGGGCGAACATCTCCAGAAACGGCCCCGACGAACAGGACTCGATCAGGTCATATTGTTCGTCAGGCTTGCGCGAATGTTCCCGCTTGCGCGAGGCAATAAAATTGACCTGCCGGCGACCGGCGGCCAGCGTGCGCGCATTCTTTCCGCGAACGCCAAACAGGATCATCTCGGTGACATTGCGGAAGTAGAAGCCGACGCCGCGGCCATCGGAGCCGCCATCCTTGCGCACCTTGTGCCAGATCAGATTGGTCTTGTATTCGAAACCCCACGCCGACATCACCTTCAAAGCTTCAGGAAGCAGGGCGTTTGGCGTCCAGAGGTAAAGATGGGCGGTCGGTTTCAACACTTCCGCCACCGGCAGTTCGCAGATTTCCTCCACCGTCATGGTGGAATAACGATTCAGGCGCTTGTGCTCCGGCGCCATCTTGCCGGTGCGGTTGGCAAAACGCCACGGCGGATCGGCCAGCACCGCACCGAACTTGCGGCCTTTCAGGGTTTTGGCGAAATCAACATTGGTATCGAGGTTGTCAGCGGTCATCGACATAGGCTTCCGGTTTGATTCCGAACACTAGCACGGGACAACCGCCCGCGCCTCCGCCGACGATCTTTGGATACAGTTTTTCGGTATGGGTTGTCGCTGCGCCGAACGTGGTTGCGGCTCGCCCGGCGCCCTTCAGCGTGACCTGCAAACCGGTGGTGCGTGTAACGATCACGCCTGCGTCGATGACCCGCAGATCGTAGAGAAGCCGGAAATTGTTCAGGTCGCGATCAAAGAAGGGATCCTTGTTGTTCCACTCCACCTCAAGCGCTATCCGTCCCTTGAAGCAATCGACACTGTGTGTGGGCGATGGATGCCGTTCGCCATCGACGACGATTTCCGTTGCGAAAGCCTTTTCCACCCATCCGCAACGGCCGAGTTCGCCGTCGATGAACTTCGCCATGTCGGACTTGTTGCCCCCGCCCTTCTCGATCTGTCTGTGCAAGAGGCGGAAGCGCGAGAGCACATCCATGATTTCTGCAAAGTCCAGCGGATGGACCGTGGACAAAATCGCGATTGCATTTCGCCAATCGAACACGTCGTAGAGCGACAGGATTTCCGGCGGGAGGTCTTCCACTCCCCTCACGCCGCCTTCTCCGTCTTTCCCTCGACGCCCGCCATCAGCAGGCCGAGTTCGCCTTCGGTGGCGTCGGGGCCGCGCTCGCCCACAACGCGGCCGGCGAACATCACCAGGATGCGGTCCGACAGCGAGCGGATCTCGTCCAGTTCCACCGAGACCAGCAGCACCGCCTTGCCGGCGTCGCGCATCTCGATGATGCGCTTGTGGATGAACTCGATCGCGCCGACATCGACGCCGCGCGTCGGCTGCGCGACGATCAGCACGTCCGGATCCTGCTCCATCTCGCGCGCCAGCACGATCTTCTGCTGGTTGCCGCCGGAGAAATTGGCCGTCTTCAGCCGGCAGTTGGGCGGGCGGATGTCGTATTTCTCGATTCCGCGCTCGGCCGCCTTGCGGATGCCGTCGATGTTCAGCATCGGGCCGTTGACGTATTGCGGATCGCCGTGGAAGCCGAGGATCGAGTTCTCGTTTTCCTCGAACGCCAGCACCAGACCCATGTGATGGCGATCCTCTGGCACGTGGCCAAGGCCGCGCTCGCGCAGTTCGGCAGGGTTGGCGCCCGTCGTGACGCCAATCGGCTTGCCGCCGAGCAACACGCGGCCGCGTTCGGCGCGCCGGATTCCCGAGATCGCCTGGATCAGTTCGCTTTGGCCGTTACCCGCGACGCCGGCAATGCCGACGATCTCGCCGCCGCGCACCGAAAAGCTGACATCGGACACCATGGTTACGCCGCGGCTGTCCTTGACCGTCAGCCCCTCGACGGCCAGCCTCACCTCGTCCGGATGCGCCGATCCCTTCTCCACTCGCAGCAGCACGCGCCGCCCGACCATCAGTTCGGCGAGTTCCTCAACCGAGGTCTCCGCCGTCTTCCTCGTCGCCACCATCGTGCCTTGGCGCATCACCGAGACGGTGTCGGTCACCGCCATGATCTCCCGCAGCTTGTGGGTGATCAGCACCACGGTCTTGCCTTCATCCTTCAACTGGCGAAGGATGCGGAACAGGTGGTCGGCTTCCGCCGGCGTCAGCACACCGGTCGGCTCGTCGAGGATGAGGATCTCCGCGCCGCGATACATCGCCTTCAGGATCTCGACGCGCTGCTGCAGCCCGACCGGCAGTTCCTCGATCACAGCATCGGGGTCGACGTCGAGTTCGTACTCCTCTTCCAGCCGCTTCAGTTCGGCCCGCGCCCTGGAGATTCCGCCGGTGAGCAACTGCCCGCCCTCGACGCCCAGCATGACGTTTTCAAGCACGGTGAAATTCTCCACCAGCATGAAGTGCTGGTGCACCATGCCGATGCCGAGATCGATCGCCTGGTTCGGCGTGTTGATGACGACAGGCTTGCCGCCGACGCGGATCTGGCCGGAATCGGCCTGGTAGAAGCCGTAGAGGATGCTCATCAACGTCGACTTGCCGGCGCCGTTTTCGCCGATGATGCCGTGGATCGTGCCGCGCTCGACGGCAAGGTTGATGTCGCGGTTGGCGCGCACCGGCCCGAAACTCTTGTTGATGGAAATCAGCTCGATCGCCGGTCCCGCCATGCGCACCCCCGTCCCACGTTCCGCCATGGAGGCTAGCACCGCTTCGTTTCGCCTCCAACTGTTAAATCGCAGCGCAAGAAATGCCCGGCGCGCGCATGAAAACACGGGCTTGCACCGCCAAAACCCGGTTCTTATATACGCCCCGGCCGCCGCTTCGCGCGGCGCAACAACCCTGAAACGGAAACCTTCAAGGGGCTGTCGAAGGAACGCCTGCACGGGTCCGGGCAGCCTGCTGATGAAACGAGGTTTGAAATGGCAAAAGTAATCGGTATCGACCTTGGCACGACCAACTCCTGCGTCGCCGTGATGGACGGCAAGACCGCGCGGGTGATCGAGAATTCCGAAGGCGCGCGCACCACGCCCTCCATGGTGGCCTTTTCCGACGACGGCGAACGCCTTGTCGGCCAGCCGGCGAAGCGCCAGGCGGTCACCAATCCGGAAGGCACGCTGTTTGCGGTCAAGCGCCTGATCGGCCGCCGCTACGGCGATCCGATGGTGGAGAAGGACAAGAAGCTTGTCCCCTACAAAATCGTCAATGCCGACAACGGCGACGCCTGGGTCGAGGTGAACGGCAAGAAGCATTCGCCGTCGCAGATCTCGGCGATGATCCTGCAGAAGATGAAGGAGACGGCGGAAGCCTACCTCGGCGAGAAGGTCGAGAAGGCCGTCATCACCGTTCCCGCCTACTTCAACGACGCCCAGCGCCAGGCCACCAAGGACGCCGGCCGGATCGCCGGCCTGGAAGTGCTGCGCATCATCAACGAGCCGACCGCGGCGGCCCTCGCCTACGGCCTCGACAAGAAGGAAGGCAAGACGATCGCGGTCTATGACCTCGGCGGCGGCACGTTCGACATCTCCGTGCTCGAGATCGGCGACGGCGTCTTCGAGGTGAAGTCGACCAACGGCGACACCTTCCTCGGCGGCGAGGACTTCGACATGCGTCTGGTCGAGTACCTGGCCAACGAGTTCAAGAAGGACCAGGGCATCGACCTGAAGAACGACAAGCTGGCGCTCCAGCGCCTGAAGGAAGCGGCCGAGAAGGCCAAGATCGAGCTGTCGTCGGCCTCGCAGACCGAAATCAACCTGCCCTTCATCACCGCCGACCAGACCGGTCCGAAGCACCTGACGATGAAGCTGACCCGCGCGAAGTTCGAGCAGCTGGTCGACGACCTGGTGCAGCGCACGATCGATCCCTGCCGTGCGGCGCTCAAGGATGCCGGCCTGAAGCCGGCCGAGATCGACGAAGTGGTCCTCGTCGGCGGCATGACCCGCATGCCGAAGATCCAGGAGATCGTGAAGCAGTTCTTCGGCAAGGAGCCGCACAAGGGCGTCAACCCCGACGAGGTGGTGGCGATCGGCGCGGCGATCCAGGCCGGCGTGCTGCAGGGCGACGTCAAGGACGTGCTGCTGCTCGACGTGACCCCGCTGTCGCTCGGCATCGAGACGCTCGGCGGCGTGTTCACCCGCCTGATCGACCGCAACACGACGATCCCGACCAAGAAGAGCCAGGTGTTCTCGACGGCCGAGGATTCGCAGTCGGCGGTGACCATCCGGGTCTTCCAGGGCGAGCGCGAGATGGCGGCCGACAACAAGCTGCTCGGCCAGTTCGACCTGGTCGGCATCCCGCCCGCACCGCGCGGCGTGCCGCAGATCGAGGTCACCTTCGACATCGACGCCAACGGCATCGTCAACGTGTCGGCCAAGGACAAGGGCACCGGCAAGGAGCACCAGATCCGCATCCAGGCCTCGGGCGGCCTGTCCGACGCCGACATCGAGAAGATGGTCAAGGACGCCGAAGCCAACGCCGAGAGCGACAAGAAGCGTCGTGCCCTCGTCGAGGCCCGCAACCAGGCCGAGTCGCTGGTCCACTCCTCGGAGAAGTCGCTGAAGGAATACGGCGACAAGGTCTCCGAAGCCGACCGCACCGCGATCGCCGACGCCATCGCGGCGCTGAAGAGCGCGACCGAAGGCGACGACGTCGAGGCGATCAACGCCAGGAGCCAGGCGCTCGCCGAGGCCTCCATGAAGCTCGGCCAGGCCATGTACGAGGCCAGCCAGGCGGAGGCCGCCAAGGCTGACGCGAAGGCCGACATGGGCCAGGACTCCGACGTCGTCGACGCCGACTTCGAGGAGATCGACGACGACGACAAGAAGAAGTCGGCCTGATCCAGCCATTCAGGGCTGACGTGTTTCGACCCCGCCGGAGGCAGCTCCGGCGGGGGTTTTGCTGTGT
>CALMYO010000261.1 GCA_937873685.1 uncultured Paracoccaceae bacterium | reverse complement strand
AATCCGGCCGCAGCCGGATCGGGAGAACGCTTTCGCGGGGGCAAGTGGCGGAGGGAATGGGCCTGACGTCGAACCTTCTCCGGTTTTTCTATATATTTTCAATGCTTTGATCCGCCGGCCTGCAAGCCCAGAACGCTGCTTGCCCACCTCAGCACTTCAGACTTGAATGCCTCATCGTCGCATTGGGCAATGGCAGAGATCTTCTGATAGGGATCGGATCGCGCGTAGAACATGGCGCTCAACTGGTCGATGACGAAGGCCGTTGCGAACTCCGGGTCGGGATGTCCGATCTGGTCCCGGCGGACAAGGATCAGGTCGCGCAGCGCCAGGTTGCCCTCGCGCTTGATTTCGGCCATGTGGGCCTTCAACTCGGGGTCGTCCGCCATCACCAGCGCGGTGGCGCGTTTGGACATGCCGCCCGCGCTGGTCTGGTGCAGGCGCAGGTCGATGTAGCCTTCGATCAGGTCACGCACGCTTGCGCCTTGCCAGCGCGCGGGGTCGGCTGCCTGTCGGTTGAGGTCGCTCAACGCCTCGGTCATGCGGTGAAAGACCGCATAGTGCAGCGCCTTCTTGTCCTTGAAATGGTGGTAGACCGCCCCGACAGAGGCCCCCGCGCGCGCGGCGATGTCCGCGATCGACGCGCCGTCCATGCCCTTTTCCACGATCAGCTCTTCGGCGGCGTCCAGCAACGCGGCTTGAGTCTTCTCGCTGCGCGTCTGCTGGCTGTCGCGGCGCCAGTGCAGGTCGGAAATCCAGCGGTCCTGTGTCATGGCGCCTTCAAATCAGAATGGGCGTTCGGCTTCTTGACACGAAACGATTCCTCCGTCAAAACATAATCAGAATTTGGATTCTTCTACGGGAGCCGCCCCATGCCCAACACCGCCCTCATCACCGGCGCATCCAGCGGCATTGGCGCCGAACTTGCCCGCATCCATGCTGCCAAGAAGGGCGCCCTCGTGCTGGTCGCGCGCCGCCGCGACCGGCTTGACGCGCTGAAGGCCGAACTGGAAACGGCGCATGGGGTCAAGGTCATGGTGATAGCCGAGGACCTGACCGATGCGGGCGCACCGCAGCGCATTCACGCGGCGGTCACCGAGGCGGGGATCACGGTCGATTACCTCATCAACAATGCGGGTCTCGGCGCGCGCGGGCTGTTCCACGCCATGCCGTGGGAGCAGAGCCTCGCGATGATCCAGGTGAACGCCATTGCGCTGGCAGGGCTGACCCGCGCCTTCCTGCCCGAGATGGTGGCCCGCAATTCGGGGCGCATCCTGAACGTCACCTCGACGGCGGCCGAGATGCCGGGGCCCCTCCAGGCGATCTATTTCGCGACCAAGGGCTTCGCCGCCTATCTGTCCAACGCGCTGGTAGAGGAGCTGCGCGACACCAGGGTGACCGTGACCAACCTGATGCCGATGGCCACGGCGACCGAATTCGCCGAGGTCGCAGGCATGGCGGGCACGGCGCTCTTTGCCAACACAGCCAGCCCGCGCGCCGTGGCACAGGACGGCTACGACGCCATGCTGCGCGGCGACATGGACGCCTATGGCGGCATGACGACGAAACGCCGGATCATGCAGGCCATCGTGAAAGTCATGCCGAAACGCGCGGCCCTGCGCGCCGTCCGCCGCGCGCAAGAGGCATCGTGATGCGCCTTTTCTCGCGCCGCGCCATACTGATCGGGGTCGCCAGCATCGGCGGCGGTCTGGCGCTGGGCTACATGACCACGCCCGAACCGCCCGAAGGCGGGGGGCGGCCAATCACCTGCCCCTTCCTTGCCATGAACCCGCCCGACACCACGAACATGTGGACCTTCGCGCGCGGTTGCGTGGCCAACGGGATGGACTACTGGATGGCGCTGTTCGTGACCGTGCAGATCACCTTGGCCCAAAAGGGGCTTCCGGCAGTGCTGCGGCACGAGGCCCCGGACATCTACCGCCTCCGCGAGGTGCCCGGCATCAGCCACGATGACCGGTATCACCCGTACCGGGACGAGCTGCGCCCGATGGCCGAGGCGCTGGCGGTAGACGGCCGCCTGACCCTGCAGGACCTTGTGACACTGAAGGAATGGGTCGCGAAGCGCCTTGGGCTGGTTCCGAACGAGGCCAGCCGGATCGAGACCGCGCTTCTGTTCGTACGCGCGGGGGGCGATCTGGAGAACTGGACCGTCGATCAGGACGACACCTTCCGCCTGATCGCAGGCCAGCGTCCCTTTGCCGAAGCGATCGTGACACCCGCCAAGTTGACAAGGGCTCGAGAACAGGCGCGCTGGAACCCATGACGCCTAGGCGTCGCCCCTCGAGAAAGTTCGATCCCGGTCACGCTTTGATGGCGGAAGCGGTGGGATTCGAACCCACGAGACGTTGCCGTCTGCCGGTTTTCAAGACCGGTGCCTTCAACCGCTCGGCCACACTTCCTTCGTTTCCGTATGGGTGATCGGCGGCGCAATTTCAAGCATCTGCGGTGATCCGCGCCGCTGCATGTCGCGTATCTGTCCGGTAGACTGGAAAAAACGTTTCCGGAAAGGCGCTGTCATGCGTAGAACGATCATATCCAGTGTTGCGCTCCTGTTTGTCGCAATGCTGCATCCCGCTGTTGCCGAACCGGTTTCGGGCGCGGCGCTGAAGTCGCTGGTCAATGGCAAGAGGGTGTATCTGTCCACCCCCTTCGGCGGAGAGTTCCCACTGCACTACAGATCGGGTGGCGCGGTTACCGGAGACGGATCCCGACTTGGGCTTGCAAAATATTTCGCGCCGCGCGAAACCGGCAGATGGTGGGTGCGCGGGGATCAACTGTGCCAGCAATGGCCAACTTGGTACAAGGGCAAAGTCACTTGTTTCCGCATCGAGAAGGCCGGAGACAACCGCATCCGCTGGACGCGCGACGACGGCTATCGCGGGCGGGCGCGTATCGAGGGTTGATCCCGCGCTTCTCGCCTGCCGCCAGGGTTGGGCCTGTTGCGGCGGTGGCGGTTTCGTCATGAAGGGCGTCGCGCCTGCAAAAGAATCAGCCTGATTTGCCAGCAAACTGCGCACAAACGGCGTTGCGGCCATGACCGGCCGCAGCGGACCACCATGAAAGGGAGCGCGCAGTGCATTACGGATTCATCGGTCTTGGCAATCTTGGCGGTCATCTTGCCGTCAGCCTGTTGCGCAACGGTTTTGCGGTGACGGTCCACGACCGTTCGCCGGAGGCGACGATACGACCGGCCGCTGCCGGCGCCGTTGTTGCAAACACCGCCATCGAAGCCGTGCGAGACTGCGACGCCGTGATCACCTGCCTGCCGTCGCCAGCCGTTTCGGAACAGGTGTTGCGCCATTTCCTGCCGTCGATGCGCGAGGATGCTGCATGGATCGAGATGTCGACGCTGGGGCGCGACGAAATCCTGCGTCTGGCAGATGTCGCCGCCGAGCGCGGCGTACGCACGATGGAACTGCCGGTCACCGGCGGGGTTCACCTGGCCGCGCAGGGGAAAATCACAATGCTGGCCGGCGGCGACAAGGATCTGTTTGAGACCCATCTGCCTGCGTTGCAGGCGATGGGCGACCGTATTTTCCACATGGGTCCGCTTGGCAATGCGGCGGTGATCAAGGTTATCACCAACATGCTCGCCTTCATCCACCTTGTCGCAGATGGCGAGGCGCTGATGCTGGCGAAGCGCGCAGGGCTCGATCTCGGCCAGGCCTATGCGGCCATCAAGGCCAGTTCCGGCAACAGCTTCGTGCATGAAACCGAAGGACAGCTGATCCTCAACGGTTCCTACGACATCGCATTTACAATGGACCTGGCGTTGAAGGATCTCGGTTTCGCCATGGCGTTCGGACGCGAGTTCCAGACCCCGCTCGATCTCGCCGGCCTCACCAACCAGACCTTCGTGCGTGGCAAGGCGGCCTATGGCGGCGACGCGCAATCGACGATGATTGTCAAACTGCTGGAAGATGCGCTTTCGACGGACTTGCGCGCGCCGGGCTTTCCCGCCCGTCTGGAATAGGCGTGGTCAAGAACCGGATTTCGGCTCGCGCGGCGTCAGCGAATTGAGCAGGCGTTCCATCTCGGTTTCCAGATTGTCGTTTTCGCGCGGCGCAGCCCGGCGTTGGAAGTGCTCGAAACGGCGTTGGGGCTGGACTGTTTGCACGGAAGCTGCAGGGCGCGCAGGAGCAACAGGCTGTACCGGGCTTACCACGGCGCACAAAGCATCCTCAATGTCGGCGATCGAATCGCCGAACGGATCTGCCTCCTGCGGCGCAACGCGGGGTGTCTCCATCGGTGGCCGCGTCGGCGCCGGCGCAGCGGCCGTCGAGCGCGGCGTTGCCACGACTTGCGGACGCGGCGCGCCTTGCGGCGGGGTTTCCCGCATCTGAGGCTCCATGCGCACCGGCGCGGCGACGGCTCGCCTCGGCTCCGGCGCAGCGTCAGTGGGTTCGCGCGAGGCGACCGGGCGGTGCGCTGCCGGCGGTAGAGGGGAAGGCGCCGCGGCGCCCGGCTCAATCCGGGGGGCTGACTCAACCTGCGCAGGTGTTGCGGAAGGTGCGGTGGCCGGCAGTTCGCGGCGGGCTTCTGCAGGGTAAGTCGCCGTTTCGCGTTGCGCGGAAACCGGCGGCGCCGGCGTTTGCTCGGGCAGGGCGGCGCCGGCCCTTCGCGGCGCTTCGACGCCGGCGGTCGCATGGGCGCGCAGGTTCGGGTGATGTAGTGTCCCGATGCCGGACTCAACCACGACATCTGTCGGCCCGCCGATCAGGATCAGGTGCTCCACCTCGTCACGGCGCACCAGCACCAGACGGCGGTGTTCGTCGACCGGCGTTGCGTCGATAACCGCCAAGCGGATCTGGCGACCGCGTCCGCCCGTGACATAGGTGCCGGAGCGCATGAAGCGCAGGATCCGAAACACGACGTACATCGCGACAAGCACCGCAAGCGCGATGAGCGCGATGAGCGCGATGGAGGCAGATTCCTCGCCAACCAGTGTCGCCAGCCATTCCCTCATGCGATTCCAACCTCAATTGGCGTTCGATTAGACCATGTCGCGTGTTGCGCTGCAATACGACCTGCGCATTCTTGCACTCCTGCAGGGCGAAACGGCCTTCATACGATTCGCCCCCTGTTTCGGCGTGACGCATAGATCAACCAAAGACGGGGGTAACCTGCACCCGGCAGCCCGCCCTGTGCGTTCTTTGCAGGTCAAGCCCGTACCCGGGTTCGGGGGTAATCGGAATAGCGCCTGGTCGCCGCATCCCGATGGTCTCATGTGTCGACACCGTCGCGAATTGCAGTCATACCCCTGTATTTGCCGCAGCGATCGGCCTATGTACGGGGCGAAACCGCGCCGCCGCAAACGGACAACCCCTTGCTTCAGCACGCCAACATCGCGCCAACCCTCTACCGCGAAGCCATGAGCCGCATGGCCGTGGCGGTGACGATTGTCACCACCGACGGTCCGGCCGGGCGCAGGGGGCTGACGGTCTCGGCCGCCTGTTCGGTGACCGACAATCCCGCCACCGTGCTGGTTTGCCTCAACCACCAGCCGGCCGACAATGCGCTGTTCGTCAAGAACGGTGTGTTTGCGCTCAATGTGCTGACCGCCGGGCAGGAACCGCTCGCCCGGGCCTTTGCCGGCGAGGGGCGTCTCAGCCAGGAGGAGCGGTTTGCGCTTGGCGAATGGGAAACGCGCGAAACCGGCGCGCCTGTACTAAAGAACGCCTTGTCGAGCTTTGACTGTCGCATAACCGAGTGGAAAGATGTCTCGACCCACCGCATCCTGTTTGGCGCGGTGGCCGACCTTGTGATCGGTCCCGACGTGGATGCGCTGGCCTATCGCGAACGCCGCTACCGGGCGCTTTGAACTGAAGACTGGATCCCCATGACCGCGAAATCCTCCGCGCTTCCCGCCTCGATCGATGCGACGCAGCAGCTTCTCGCCGACGGAAACTATGTGGCGGATCGTTCGCTCGCAACCGTGCTCTACCTTGCGCTGAAGATGAAGCGCCCGCTCTTCCTGGAAGGTGAGGCCGGCGTCGGCAAGACCGAAATCGCCAAGGTGATCGCCTCGGCGCTGGATCGCCCGCTGATCCGCCTGCAATGCTATGAGGGGCTGGACATCAACTCTGCCGTCTATGAGTGGAACTATGCGGCGCAGATGATCGAGATCCGCATGGAGGAGGCGGCCGGCGCGGCAAACCGCGACGAGATGGAGCGCAACGTCTTCTCCGAAAAATACCTGATACGCCGCCCGGTGCTCGAGGCGCTGTCCTGCGAGCCCGGCCGCGCGCCGGTGTTCCTGATCGACGAACTTGACCGCACCGACGAGGCCTTCGAAGCTTTCCTGCTCGAAGTGCTGTCGGATTTCCAGGTGACCATTCCCGAAATTGGCACCATCAAGGCCGACGAACCGCCGATCGTCATCATCACCACCAACCGCACGCGCGAGATCCACGATGCGCTGAAGCGGCGCTGCCTCTACCACTGGGTCGACTATCCGAGCGCTGAGCGTGAACTGGAGATCGTGGCGCGCAAGGTGCCGCAGGCCAACAAGCGGCTTTCCGCCGAGGTGGTTTCCTATGTGCAGAAGCTGCGCGAGATCGACCTGTTCAAGGTGCCAGGTGTTGCCGAGACGATCGACTGGGCAGGCGCGCTGACCGAACTGGACAAGGTGGCGCTCGATCCCGAGACCGTGTCGGACACGATACGCGGGCTGCTGAGGTATAAGGACGACATTGCCCGCATCGAATCGGGCGAGGGCCGCCGCATCCTAAAGGAAGTCGCTGCGGAACTGGGCGCTGCGGGGTAGGGCGGTGAACGAGATTGTCGCCGGACGCAAGATGAGGCCTCCGGACGGGCGGCTGGCCGACAACATCGTCTATTTTGCCCGCGCATTGCGCAAAGCGGGGGTGCGCGTCGGTCCGGCTTCGGTGAAGGACGCGATCGACGCCGTGCTCGCAGCAGGCATCGGCTCGCGAGACGATTTCTATTGGACGCTGCACGCCGTGCTGATCAAGCGCCACGAGGACCGGCAGGTCTTCGACGAGGCGTTCCGGCTGTTCTGGAAATCGCGCGAACTGGTGGAAAAGATGCTGGCGATGTTCTCGCCGCAGGCGCCCGACACGCGCGAGCGCCAGAAACAACGCGCCGCGGAAAGCCGTGTCGCCGACGCGATGTTCGAGGGCCATCGCAAGAACCAGAAGGAAGTCGAGGTTCCGGAAGTCGAGGTCGACGCCCGGTTCACCGTTTCCGGCAAGGAAATCCTGCGCGAGAAGGATTTCGCGCAGATGACGGCGTCTGAGATAGCGGCCGCTAGGAAGGCAATCGCCAGTCGGAAACTGCCGCACGACGAGGTCACGACACGACGCTACCGCGCCGCAAATCGCGGCCGCCGCGTCGATCCGCGCGCGATGATGCGCGGCGCGTTGCGCACCGGTGGCGACCTCATCCTGCCGCGTTTCCGCGAGCACCGCACCGTTCATCCGCCACTGGTGGTGCTCGCCGACATTTCCGGCTCTATGAGCCAGTACAGCCGCATCTTCCTGCATTTCCTGCATGCGATCGCCGAAAAGCGGCGGCGCACTCACACCTTCCTTTTCGGCACCCGGCTGACCAACATCACCCGCCAGATCCGCAACCGCGATCCCGATCTGGCGATTGCCGATGTCGCCGGAACCGTGAAGGACTGGTCGGGCGGCACCCGCATCGGCGAGACGTTGCACGAGTTCAACCGCTTGTGGTCGCGGCGGGTGCTGGGGCAGGGCGCCATCGTCATCCTGATCACCGACGGTCTGGAGCGTGACGACGTCGCGCTCTTGGAAAAAGAGATGGAGCGGCTGCACAAGTCCTGCCGCCGGCTGATCTGGCTCAACCCGCTGCTGCGCTTCGAGGGGTTCGAGGCGCGCGCCCGCGGCGTCGTGTCGATGCTGCCGCATGTCGACGAGTTTCGCACCGTGCATTCGCTGGCTGCGCTGACCGACCTGTGCGCCTGCCTGTCCGGAGATGGCGGGCGGCGCGCCGATCCGAAGGAATGGCTGCGCCAGACGGCACGGTTTCGCGCCGCTGCCTGAGAGGCAGGAAAACAAGGAGAAAGGGTCATGACCGAGTTAGCCGTTCCCGATGAAACGCTCGATCCGCTGACGATCGCCGAAAGCTGGATGGGCGAGGGGCGTCCCGTCGCCATCGCCACGGTGGTGGAAACCTGGGGATCGGCGCCCCGGCCGGTCGGCAGCCATCTGGTGATCGACGCCGACGCCAATTTCCATGGTTCGGTTTCCGGCGGCTGTGTCGAGGGCGCGGTGATTTCCGAGGCGATGGAAGTGCTCGACAGCGGCGAACCGCGCATGCTGGAGTTCGGTGTCGCCGACGAAACGGCATGGCGCGTCGGGCTCTCCTGCGGCGGCCGCATCAAGGTCTATGTCGAGCGGGTGGGGTGAAGCGACATGCGCGGGGATGAGAGAGTCGGTCGTGGTTCGTCGGTCGTCGGTCGAAGATACGAGGTTCATTTCGACCGACGACTGACGACCGACGACCGACGGCAATTGTGTCCCGCAAACCGGAGCCTTGCGCCATGGACCCGCTGAACCTGAAGAAACTCAATGCCAAGCGCGCGGCGCGGCGCGCCGCCATCCTCGTCACCGATCTTGGCGACGGGCGCGACCGTCTGGTGCGCGAGGGCGACCCGGTTGCCGGCGACCTCGGCTCTGCAATCGGCAAGGCGTTCTTGTCCGGCAAGTCGGGTAGCGTGGAGGCGGACGGCAGGACGTTCTTCCTCAACGTGCATGTGCCGCCGCCGCGCCTCGTCATCATCGGCGCGGTGCATATCAGCCAGGCATTGGCGCCGATGGCGAAGATCGCGGGCTATGACGTCGAGATCATCGATCCGCGCACGGCGTTCGCCACGCCGGAGCGCTTCGCCGGGGTGACGCTGCACGCCGAATGGCCGGAGATCGTTCTAAAGACGCGCCCGATCGACGCCTATACGGCGCTGGCGGCGGTTACGCACGATCCGAAGATCGACGACTACCCCATTGAAATGGCTTTGAAAGCCGGCAGCTTCTATGTCGGCGCGCTCGGCAGCCGCAAGACCCATGCGAAGCGTGTCGAACGCCTGAAGGAGGCCGGCTTGGACGAGGCCGCGATCGGGCGCATCCACGCGCCGATCGGCGTCGACATCGGCGCTGCCAGCCCGGCGGAGATCGCCGTTGCAGTTCTGGCGCAGGTGATCGGCGCGTTCCGGCGTCGCGGGCTGGCCGACGCACGGAACCAGGCGGCATGAAATTCGCCGCCGTTCCGCTCGGCGAGGCTGAAGGCGCGGTGCTTGCCCATTCCGCCGATCTCCCCGGCCGGCGGCTGAAGAAGGGACATGTGCTGACGGCCGGCGATCTCGTCGACCTTCGCGCTGCTGGCCGCGAAACGGTAATCGTCGCGCGCCTCGAAACAGGCGACCTCGGAGAAGACGAGGCGGCGCGGCGCATCGCTGAAGCGCTGCTGCGGCCGGGAATTCGCGCTGCGGCGGCGGCGACCGGCCGCGTCAACCTGCACGCCGAGGCCGCAGGAGTGTTTCGCGCCGACAAGGCGCTGGTCGATGCGATCAACGCCGTCGATCCGGCAATCACGCTGGCGACCCTGGCGGACTTCGCCGCCGTGCGCGCCAGCGACATGGTCGCGACGGTCAAGATCATCCCGTTTGCGGTGGCCGGCGGTCTGGTGGACGAGGTGATGGGGATTTTGGGGAGCGGTCGAGGCTCGACCGACTTTACCCCCACCCCTTACCCCTCCCCTCAAGGGGGAGGGGAGGCGCTAGCGCTGGCGCAGGCTTTGCGAGCGCCGTCGAGAACCAGGCCATTGGCGGAATCGACTGATATAATCGTTGCAAGCGAAGTCTCAGCATCTCCGTCCCCCTCCCCCTTGAGGGGAGGGGTAAGGGGTGGGGGTAAATGGCCTGACGTGCCGGCCATACCTTTGTCACCGTCATCCCGGGGCTTGTCCCCGGGATCCAAACCGGCGCCTGAATTGGGTCCCGGGGACAAGCTCCGGGATGACGGAGGAAGAGTTGGCGCGGTTGCAATTCCCCAGCACGACGGAGGCAGCGAGAGCGTTTGCGAGGCGAAGTCCGACACTCCTTCCGCTATCGCCCTCCACCCGTTCCGCCCGCATTCCGTCCACCTGATCCAGACCGAACTGCCCGTGGTGAAGCGCTCGGTGCTCGACAAGACGGCGCGGCTGACGCAGGCGCGGCTCGACGCGTCGGACAGCCGCATTGCGGCAGAGGATCGTTGCGCCCATGACGCGGACGCCCTTGCGCCGCTTGTCGCCAAGGGCGCGCAACACGCCGACATGACGATTGTCTTCGGAGCATCGGCCGTCGTCGACGCTGACGACGTTATTCCGGCCGCCATCCGCGCCGCCGGAGGCGAAATCGTGCGTTTCGGCATGCCGGTCGATCCCGGCAACCTGCTCGTGCTTGGCCATGTCAACGGCAAGCCGGTGATCGGCGCACCTGGCTGCGCACGCTCGCCGAAGGAGAACGGTTTCGACTGGATCCTGAACCGCTTGCTTGCGGGTGTTGACGTAACAGACAAGGATATCGCGACGCTCGGCGTAGGCGGGCTGTTGATGGAAATCCCGACCCGGCCGCAGCCGCGCGAAACCGTCTCTCGAGCGCCTTCGCGCATCGAAGCGATCATCCTTGCCGCGGGGCAATCGCGGCGCATGGGCGCGGGCAACAAGCTGCTGGCGACCTTCGACGGCGAGGCGCTGATCCGTCGTGTCGCGCGCATTGCGCTTGCGAGCAGTGCCTCCGCCGTGACTGTTGTGACAGGCAATCGCGCCGCGGAAATCGGTGCGGCGCTTGCGGGTCTCGATGTCCGCATTGTCCACAATCCGGATTTCGCCGACGGCATGTCGACGTCTCTGCGCGCGGGGCTGGAGGCCATGCCGGCCAAGACGGATGGCGCGCTTGTGATGCTCGGCGACATGCCGGGCGTGACCGCAAAGGGTCTCGACCTTCTCGTTGATGCGTTTCGAGAGGCTGGCGGATCGGCCATCGTGCGCGCCACGCACAACGGCAAGCGCGGAAACCCGGTCATCCTGCCGCGGGCGCTGTTTCCCCGCGTCGCCGACCTCTCCGGCGATGTCGGCGCGCGGCATCTGGTGGAGGGCGGGTTTGCCGATACCGTCGACGTGGAGCTTGGCGCGGCGGCAAGCGTCGATGTCGATACGCCCGAAGCGCTTGCCGCGGCAGGCGGGGTGCTCGGCAGCTGAGTGCAGCTGCAATCCCCGGTATTTACCGATTTTTCACCAGCTATCGAGGTTGTATGCGCGGGAGCTTTCGATGTTCACCGTGTCTAAAGCGATTGATTCTTAGCCTTCGATCCACCGAACCTGAGGGGACCATCGATGCACGCCACACTGCAAGCCAAGCCGAAATTCCAGGGCATGTCGCCGGAATGGATCATCGCCAACAAGCCGGAGGGCGGTTATCGCCTGATCACGCGCAGTGACATGGACGGCCTTGTGTGCGCCGTGCTGCTGAAGGAACTTGACCTTGTCGGCGAAATCACCTTCGTGCATCCCAAGGACATGCAGGATGGCCGTATCGAGGTGTCGCAAAACGACATCACCACCAACCTGCCGTTTGCGCCGGAGGTCTTCGTCGCTTTCGACCATCACGAGAGCGAAACCCACCGCGTAGGCGCGTTCAACGATAACCATGTGATCGACCCGTCGGCCCCGTCAGCGGCGCGCGTGGTCTACGATTATTTCGGCGGTCGCCGTTGCTTCCCACGCGTTCCCGACGCCATGATGCTCGCCGTCGACAAGGCCGACGCCGCGCGCTTCAGCCGCGAGGATGTGCTGAACCCGCAGGGCTGGGAATTGCTGAGCTTCCTGATGGATGCGCGAACCGGCCTCGGGCGCTTCCGCGAATTCCGCATTTCCAACTATCAGCTCATGATGGAACTGATCGATTTTTGCCGCAAAGAGCCGGATATCGGGCGTCTTCTTGAACTGCCTGATGTGAAAGAGCGGGTCGATCTGTATTTCGCCCACCAGCCGAAATTCGTAGAGCAGATCGGCCGCTGTACCACGGTGCACGGCCCTCTCGCGGTGCTCGACCTGCGCGGCGAGGAAACCATCTGGTCCGGCAACCGCTTCATGATCTATGCGCTGTTTCCGCATACCAACATCTCGTGTCACGTCTTGTGGGGCAAGGGAAAGCAGAACACGGTGCTGGCTTTCGGGCGCTCGATCCTCGACCGTTCCAACCGCACCCATATCGGCGAACTGATGTTGCGATATGGCGGCGGTGGCCACGCGGCGGCCGGCACCTGCCAGATCGACAATGACCGGGCCAATGCCGTGCTTGATGAACTGATCGAGAGAATCGAGATCGAAAACGCCACGTAATCATACCGGCGCTCGAAATCGGAAAAGGAGCCGCAGGCGCAACGCGCCTCCGGTTCCTTACGTCTACCCGCAGGGCGTATGCGGGCGCGCTTGTTCCTCGCGCGCTTTGCGCCGAACAGTCCGCGCTTCGGCGGCGCAACGATCCGAGCAATAGCGCACCTGGTCCCAACTGGCGCGCCAAGCCTTGCGCCACACCATCGGCCTTCCGCAATGCTCGCAGGGCTCTTGCGGCAGGTCGCTCTTTTTCACCTGTTTCGCCATGGAGATCACAGCCCTGGTTGGCTTGCGGGGTTCCGCACTGCCTGGTGGCGCGCTATTAAGCCACATGGTCCGTAGAGCACGAATTCCAAGCCACATTTTGACAATTGCTGCCGCTTTCGTCGCCCTTGTGGCGACGATGGCGATGGCTGACGCTTTTGAACTCAAACCCCACAAGGACCGTTTGTTCGCCTACCCGGACATTCTTGAAATGCGGCACGGCGGCCGCTATCGCATTGTCGATTATCGCGAACAGCGCGACATCAACCGCCGCGACCAGACGCCCGAACGGCGGGTGCGCTCCGATTATGTCAAGGCGAGCGTCAACCGGGCCATGGCCGATCTTGTGCTGGAAACCGCTGCGGGAAGCATTACGCATTATGCGGTCGGGAAGCAAACCAGCGCGCGCGTCATCGTCGTTTATCTGCACGGACAGGGCGGAAACCGTCGCCAGGGCGTGAACGACTGGACCTTCGGCGGCAATTTCAATCGTATCAAGGCGTTGATGGCCGACAATGGCGGGCTGTTTCTCTCGCCTGACTTCAGCGATTTTGGCGCTAAGGGCCTTGCGCAGGTGAAGGCCTTGCTTGTGCACTACAGCGCCGCATCGCCCGGTGCGGCGGTGATCGTCGCTTGCGGTTCGGCTGGCGGCCAGTTGTGCCATGCCCTTGCGCGCGATGGCGAGATCGGCGGCAAGCTCGGCGGCATCCTGCTGCTCGGTTCGCTGTGGGATGACGGATTTGTCGGGTCGAAAGCGTTCAAGGCGCGCGTTCCGCTGTTCATCGGGCATGGCAGCCGCGACACGGTATTCTCGATCAACGGGATGGAAGCCTTCTTTGACTCTATCCTGACAGCCGTACCAAACTACCCCGTGATGATGGTGCGTTTCGAAACCGGCACACACGGAACGCCGATCCGAATGAGCGACTGGCGTGAGGCGATCAACTGGATGCTTTCGAAGCGCTGATCAACGCGCGTACGCGGAGAATACACATGGACACCTACATCGATCCCACCCGCGAACGCTTTGGCGCATTCCGCGCCATGGATCGCGAAGGGCCGATCCACATGCTGAACCTCGTGCGCCTGCGCGAACAGGCGGCCTATTCGGACGGACGCGCCGCAACGGGCGAGGAAGCCTATGAAGCCTACGGCCGCGAAAGCGGACCTGTGTTCCGGCGGCTAGGCGGACGCATCGTCTTTGCCGGCGGGTTTGAGTTCATGCTGATCGGACCTGAGGATGAACGCTGGGACCGGGTGTTCGTTGCCGAGTATCCGTCAATCGATGCGTTTGTCGCCATGGTGAAGGATCCAGACTACCGCAAGGCGGTGGAGCACCGGCAGGCCGCCGTCCTGACTTCGCGGTTGATCCGCCTGGAACCAATGAAACCCGGCGCAGGTTTCGGTGAGGCCACGTAGCGTGAATCAATCTGGTTCAGCCGCGACGGCAACTGGCTCAGGAAAGATGAGAGATGGGAGGAATGGTACGCCCAAGGGGAATCGAACCCCTGTTTGCGCCGTGAGAGGGCGCCGTCCTGACCGCTAGACGATGGGCGCGCAAGAACCCCCAGATAGACGCTCGGCCAACGCATTTCAAGCGTTGTTTGCCAGCGCGATGCGACAGCCGGTCACGCATCCGATCGCGCGATTTCCACCAGGCGCGTGTCACCGAGTGGCCGGATGCGGGCATCGGCCTGGCGCACCGGCGAAAAGCCGGCCTGCTGGTAAAGCCGAAGTGCGGCCGGGTGGTCGATCGTGTTGGTGTTGACGGTGACCTTCTGCGGGTCGGTTTCCCAAGCGCGTTCCAGCGCCTGGCCGAGGAACCAGCGTCCGAGGCCGCGGCCGGTCGCATGCGGCATCAGACCGAAATAGGCGAGATCGACGATCGGGCTGTCCTTGCGGTCGATTTCGAAGAAGCCGGCCGGCGCGCCGTCGAGATAGAGCACGGTGATAACCGTCGTCTCGGCGTGCACGATCGCCGCCAGCCGTTCGTCCTCCATGTGCAGACGGTATTCCCAGTGATGGTTCTTGCCGACCCGCCATTGCAGGTAGCGGTAGAAGTGAAGCGGGATGTCGCGCGCCTGCAACTGCGCGATGTTGAGATTGACCGGCCGGGGCCATGGCCGGGCAGGCCGCGCCGTCATCTCAAGAAAAGTGATGGTGACCGGAACCGGACGAAGCGATCTGGGCATGTTCAACGATCCTTTGCATCACCGGTTTCCACCGGCGTGTCGGCGCGACCGCCCCATTCGGTCCATGAACCGTCGTAAAGCCGGTTGTCGGTGTGGCCGACCGATTGCAGGGCAAGCGAGATGACAGCCGCGGTGATGCCGGAGCCGCAACTGGTCACCACCGGGCGCGAAAGATCAAGGCCGCTCGCCAGCAATGTTTCGCGTAGGGACTCGAAATCCTTCAGGCGTCCCTCGCGCGACAAGGACGCGTAGTGGACGTTGAACGCACCCGGCATGTGGCCCGAGCGCATGCCGGGGCGCGGCTCCGGCTCGCGGGCAGCAAAGCGTCCGGCGGAGCGTGCATCGGCAACCTGTGCGTCGCCCGTCTCGACGATGCGGCGCATCTCGTCGAACCGCACCACCGCGTTCTCGTTGAAACGCGGCGTGAAGCGGACAGGGGCGATGACAGTGGGCGCATCGGTGACCGGCAAGCCGGCCTGCTTCCAGCCGTCGAACCCGCCATCGAGCACGAAGACCTTTTCAGCGCCCATGGCGCGCAACAGCCACCAAAGGCGCGGCGCGGAAAAGAAGCCCGGCCCGTCATGCACGACGATGGTGTCGGTTTCGGTTATGCCCAACCGCCCGGCATGTTCGGCGAAAACCTTTGGCGAGGGTAGGGCATGGGGCAACGGGACGCCCGGTTCCACCACCGCGTCATGATCGAAGAACACTGCGCCCGGGATATGGGCCGTGGCGTATTCCGCCTTCGCGTCGCGCTTCTGGTCGGGCAGGTACCATGCGGCGTCGACGATGCGGATGGCGGGATCGCCGAGGCGTTCGGCCAGCCATTGCGGCGAGACGATGAAGGGTGATGTCTGCGGCATCGGCAAGGTGTCCGGGTCTGGCGGCGAATCCGTCCGGCAGTGTCGCATTTTCCTCAGCCGGCGCAAGGCGGCAACGGCATGGAGCGCCATTCGAACAAGGAGCCTCGCCATGGTGCAATCGATGCCGGAACGAACCGCACCGCTTTCTGACCGGCTGGAGGCGCTGTGCCGGGAAGCCGCGCGTGTCTATGGGATCGCAGGTCTCGCCGAGGCGTCAGATTGGCTGAAGGCCGAAATTACCGATGTGCCAAGCGGCGCGTTGCCGGAGCATCTGGTCGCGGATGCCGAACGCGCCATGGCCGCCATGCCGGACGCCGGACTGAGAGAGGCGGTTCGCGCCTGCGCAGGCGATCTTGCCTGGACCCACGGGGAGCGCGTGCTGCCATACGGCTTTCATCGCCGCCGCTGCTTCGTCGAAATCGCAGGCCCGGACGGCATGGGCCAGCGCGACGACATCCGCTTCGGTCTTTACCTGCAATCCGCCGGAACCTTCTACGCACCACACAACCATGAGGCCGTCGAGCACTACCTGCCGGTCTCGGGAACAGCTTTGTGGCAGCGTGGCGATGGCGCATTCGAGCGCAGGGCGCCGGGCACGCTGATCACCCATGCGACATATGAGCGGCACGCCATGCGCACAGATGCCGAACCGCTGCTGGCGCTGTGGATCTGGACCGGCAACATCGATTTCGCGACCTATGCGGTGGATGCGGAAGCAACCGAAGAACCCGCCACGGGCTGAACGTCTCGACGAAGGGTGAAAAGGCCACCGTCTTTCACCCCGGCAAAGGCCCGAACCGTATCCTGAACCGGCGGTTCTCGCGCCCCTTCTTCTCGATCTTGCCGATGTGGAGCGGTCCGACTTCGCCGGTCGAGCGCACATGCGTGCCGCCGCAGGGCTGCGTGTCGACCGCGCCGTTCGTCCCGATCCCGACGAGGCGAATGAGGCCGGTGCCCACCGGCGGGCGCACGTTCTTCGATTTCACCAGCCCCGGATTGGTGGCGAGGTCGTCATCCGTGATCCACCTTGTGAAGACGGGATGATCGGCCGCAACCAGTTCCATCAGTCGCGCGGTGACGGATTCCTTGTCGTAGGACGCGTCGGGAATGTCGAAGTCGACCCGGCTTTCCTCCTCGCCGACCGCAGCGCCGGTGATTGGGAACGGGCAAACGACGGTAAGCAGATGGCAGGCGGTGTGCATGCGCATCAGCTTCAGCCGCCGGTCCCAATCGATTGAGAGAGAGAGCGTTTCGCCAAGTGTTGGCAGTGGCTGGTTCGCGTCGGGCAGGTGGACGATCTCGTCCTTCGTCTCGCCGCAGATCGTTGCGGCAATGCGGATTTCGCTGCCGTCGGCGCGCCGCATGACGCCTGTGTCGCCGGGTTGCCCGCCCGATGTGCCGTAAAAAACCGTGCGGTCGGTGACGATGCCGCCGCGCTCGGTCACCGCGACTACCGTCGCGGTGGTTTCGGCAAGGTAGGCGTCGTCACGAAAGAGCAGGCCGTCGCTCAAGACACGGCCTCGTAGGGCGGCACGATCGTGCTCTTCGCCTCCATCCATTCCGGCACGGGCAAGCCCTTGCCGCGTAGGAATTCCGGGTTGAACATCTTCGACTGGTAGCGGTTGCCATAGTCGCACAGGATGGTGACGATGGTGTGGCCCGGCCCCATTTCCTTGGCGAGGCGGATCGCGCCGGCGATGTTGATGCCCGACGAACCGCCGAGGCACATGCCCTCGTGCTGCACCAGGTCGAAAACGATGCGCAGGGCCTCGTCATCGGGGATCTGGAACGAGAAATCGGGCGTAAATCCCTCAAGATTGGCGGTAATGCGCCCCTGGCCGATTCCTTCGGTGATCGAGGAGCCTTCCGATTTCAATTCGCCGGTGGTGTAGAATGAATGAAGCGCCGCGCCCATCGGATCTGCAAGGCCGATCTTCACGTCGCGCTTGCGTCCCTTCAGCCCCATGCCGACACCCGCCAGCGTGCCGCCGGAACCGACGGCGCAGATGAAGCCGTCGACCTTCCCGCCGGTATCGCGCCAAATCTCCGGCACGGTCGATTCGATGTGCGCTTGGCGGTTGACGACATTGTCGAACTGGTTGGCCCAGATCGCACCGTTCGGCTCGCTTGCGGCGATCTGCTCAGCAAGACGTCCCGAAAGCCGCACATAGTTGTTCGGATTGCGGTAGGGGACCGCCGGCACCTCCACCAGTTCCGCGCCAAGAAGGCGCAGCGCGTCCTTCTTCTCCTGGCTTTGGGTCTCGGGAATCACGATCACGGTGCGATAGCCGAGCGCCTTCGCCACCATGGTGAGGCCAATGCCGGTGTTGCCGGCGGTGCCTTCGACGATCACGCCGCCGGGCTTGAGCAGGCCGCGCTTCTCGGCGTCGCGGATGATCCACAATGCGGCGCGATCCTTCACCGATTGGCCGGGATTGAGGAACTCCGCCTTGCCGTAGATCTCGCATCCTGTGGCCGCGCTGGCGGCTTTCAGGCGGATAAGCGGCGTGTTGCCGATGGCGTCGAGGACCGAAGCATGCATGAAAGGAATTCCCGTGACATTTGCGCGTACAAGCCTATGTGCGCTTGCACGACGGTTCAAGGAGAATTGGCATCGCTTCCGCGCCAGCGGGGGACCTGATTTTCATTTCAGGGCAGTCAAGGAAAATCGTGTTTCGCCAGTGATCCGCAATGCCGCCCTCGCGTAGAGGGCATGAGAAAAGTGTCAAGACCAAAACCGCTATCCAGACAATGAACGAGATGACGACGACCGAAGCCCTTGAATCGATGTTTGCACGCTATGTCGCCTGCAGCCTGCCGCTGCCGGCGCAAGTGCTGATCTCCGCCCATCTTTCGATCCGCGACGACAACCGTTCGCTGGTCGCCGGGCTTGAACAGGTCGCGTCCGGGGCGCTCGAGGAAATCGAGCCTTTCTGCATGTCCGAACGGGACCGCCGGCTGGAAGCGGTATTCGCCAGCCACGCCTCCGTCTCTTCCTCGGAGGCGGCGCATCACGGCGACATGGTGATGCCTGACGTGCTGGCCGATTTTGTCGGCTATCGTTTGCAGGACATTCCGTGGCGCACGAAGATGCCGGGCTTTCGCGAGTTCGACATCGGTGAGTTCGACGGCTGTCACGCCTCCATGTTCTGGATCAAGCCGGGCCGCACCATTCCCGCCCATACCCATGGCGGCATGGAGCTTTCGCTGGTGCTCGACGGCGCGTTCACGGATGTGCTCGGCCGCTTCGGCCGCGGCGACATCTCGATTGCCGACGAACATGTCGATCACCGTCCGGTGGCCGACAAGTCCGGCCCGTGCATCGGTTTTGCCGTGGTGGATGCGCCGTTGAAACTGACCGGTTCGCTGACGCAGCGCATCGGCGACATCCTCGGCTACTGAACGCCTGCCAGCAAACAAGCAATGAGAAAGGCGGTCCGATGAACCTCTATCGCGCTTCGCCGAAAGACGGTGTAGCCTGGATCACCGGCGCTTCGTCGGGCATTGGCCGGGCGCTGGCGCTCAAGCTGGCGCAAGAGGGTTACACTGTTGCGGCAACGGCGCGCACGCTTTCCAAACTTGAATCGCTCCGCGACGAGGCGTCAGGCCTACAAGGGCACATTGTCCTGTTTCCGGGCGATGCGACCGACGCCGGGGCAATGGAGGAGATGGTGTCCGTGATTGGGCGCCAGTGCGGTCCGATCGCACTCGCCGTTTTCTGCGCCGGCACTTACGCCCCGATGCCGGGCGAGGCGCTGAAGGCAAGCCGCTTCACCGAGACTTGGAACATCAATGTCAATGGCGTGCTGAACGGGCTGATCCCGGTCGTCGAAGCGATGAAGAAAACCGGTCGCGGCCAGATCGCGATCGTTTCGTCGGTCGCCGGCTATTGCGGCCTGCCGCAGGCCTCCGCCTATGCGCTGACCAAGGCCGGCTTGATCGCGATGGCGCAGGCTCTCAAGTTCGACTTCGACCGGATGAACATCCGCTTGCAGATCGTCAATCCGGGGTTCGTCGACACGCCGCTGACGCAGAAGAATGACTACGCCATGCCTGGCATGATCACTGTCGAGGCGGCGGCCGGACAATTTGCGCAAGGGCTCAGGACCGGCGGCTTCGAAATCACGTTCCCGCGCTGGTTTGCCTTCGTGATGAAGGGCTTGTCGATCCTGCCATCCTGGCTTTACTTCCCGCTGATCGCCCGCCAGACCGGCTGGTCGCGTCGCGAGAAACTGGTCTTCAAGGATCGCGCGACAGCCCCCGGAGAATGACGCCGGAGATCGGACTGCGCTAACTGCGCCGCCAAGCCACCTGTCGCACATCAATGAAGGCGGTCGAGAAACCGGCCTCGCAATAGTACAGGTAGAACTCCCACATGCGCCGGAATCGCCGGTCGAAGCCGAGCGGCTCGATGTTCGCCCAAGCGGCATGGAAGCGATCGCGCCATTCGGCAAGCGTGCGCGCATAATCTTGCGGGAACACACGCAACGCCGTCTGTTTCAGGCCGGCGGCTGCGGCTTGCGCATCGAGGGCAGACGGCGAGGGAAGCATACCGCCCGGAAAGATGTAGCGCTGGATGAAATCCGGGCTCGACCGATAGGCGGGGAAAGCCCGGTCGTTGATGGTGATGATTTGCGCCGCTGCGATCCCTGCCGGTTTCAGGCGGTCACGCAGGGTGGAGAACCAAACCGGCCAGTATTTCTCGCCCACCGCCTCGAACATCTCGATGGAGGCGATGCGATCATACGTTCCGCGTTCCTCGCGGTAGTCCTGCAATTTCAGCGTCACGCGACCGGACAGGCCGGCTTGAGCGATGCGGCGCGTGGCGTAGTCGAATTGCTCGCGCGAAATAGTCAGCCCGGTCACCTTGCAGCCAATCTCGCGGGCAGCGAACTCGGCGAATCCGCCCCAGCCGCAACCGATCTCCAGCACATGGTCGTTTGGCCCCATGTTGGCCGCCTCGGCAAGGGCGCGATACTTTTCGGCCTGCGCCTGTTCCAGGCTGTTGGCGCCGTTGACATACAGCGCCGAGGAATAGGTCATCGACGGGTCAAGCCACTGCGCATAAAAGGCGTTGCCGAGATCGTAATGCGCGGCGATGTTTTTGCGCGATCCGCGCCTCGTATTGCGATTGAACCAGTGGCGGATGGCGTTGGCGGTGGAAAAGACCCGGTTCGCGGTAGCGAGTCTGATCCCGAGATCCTCGTTGACCAGGAACAGCGATAGGAACGCCGTGACATCCGGGCTTTCCCAGTCGCCGTCCATGTAGGTTTCGGCCACGGCTATCGTGCCGCCGGTGAGCGCCTTGCGGGGCAGGTTCCAGTTCTTCAGGATCACCGACGCGTCGGGGCCGGCCTGCCGGCCAACGATACGGAAGGCGCGGCCATCGGGCATCTTCACCGCCAAAGACCCTTTCGGCAGCGACAGGGCGGCATGCAGGACAAGGCGCGCCTTGGCGGGCAAGCCGCGGGCGAAGTCGCCGATGTTGGAAGCTGTCAGCCGCACCGCATCGCGGGCGAAATCATCGCAGCATTCCGCTAGTCCCATGCAAACTCCCCCTCACCCCGCGAAACACGCACACTGCCTGCCTCTTTGGCGATGCTGACCGGTGGCGGTGGAGCGGGCCTCGAGTGGAACTTCGCCCCCTTCAGCCAGAGCTTCAGCGCCTCCCAGTGAATTCCGGCCACCACTTTTGCCGTCATCAGCGGCATGCGCAAGAGGTTTTTGATGGTGTTTTTACTATCCAGGCGCTGCTTTCGGCCGTTGAAGGTCGCTGAAAGCGTTGCTTCGCCGGCTTCCGTTTCAAGGATGCGCAGTTGCACCCGCTCGCCAGGCGGCAGAATGCGGAAGCGGTACCGGCAATCGAGGCTCATGAAGGGGGAAACATAAAACAGCTTTTCGCGTTCCTGGCGAAGCCCGGCATCGTTCTGTTCGCCGGGCTGCACCGGGCAGACATAGGTGTGACGCTCGCCGAAGGTGTTGCGCACTTCGTAGATCGCCGCCGTCAGCCGGTCGGTGTCATCGTAGCAGAAATAGACCGAAAGCGGGTTGAAGACGAAATTCAACACGCGCGGATAAGCAAGCAGCAGAACGCGCCGCGCGCGTTTTGCGCCCGACTGCGCCAGCAATCCGTCGACATGGACTCGCAACGAGGCTGAATTCCCGCCATGATGGTCACGCTCGTGAAAGGCGAGCAGGTTGCGGCGGTTCACCGAGAAGAACAGTGACCTGCGGTTTGCTTCTTCCAGCCGGTCGAGATCGATCAGCAGCGAAAACACCCGGTAGGCAAAGCGGTGTCCGAACGGACGCAGCCGCGCATGCGTCACCGTTCCCGGATAAAGCAGCGCGCATTCCCCGGGCGGCGGAAAGGCCGGGATCGCCGGAGCCGTTTCTGTTGCGATCATCGCCCTATTCCGCCGCGATCAGCATCGGCGCGTCAAGCGCCTCCATCGGCTCATCCCAGGGCGCCGCCGCGCCCAGCGCGCGCGCCGCCTCGAGGCCGGAGCGCAAACCGTCCTCGTGGAACCCGTAACCGGTCCATGCGCCGGCAAACCAGGTGTCGCGTTTCCCCTGGATGGTGGGCAGCCGCTTCTGCGCCGCAATCGCAGCCGCGTCGAACTGCGGATGCTCGTATGTCCATTCGCCGAATACCGTTCCCGTCGCCGGTTCGCGCGCCGGATTGAGGCTGACGAACAGGGGAAAACGCTCGTCGATGCCCTGCAGCCGGTTCATCCAGTAGGTGAGGCTGACATTTGCCTCGTCGCCTTGTGCCGAGCCGCGATGGTAGTTCCAAGCCGCCCAGGCGCCTCGACGCTTCGGCATGAACGAGGGATCGCGATGCAGTACGACCCGGTTCGGCCGGTAGCCGATCGCCGACAGGATCGACCGTTCATCCTCGCTCGCATCGTCGAGCAAGGCGAGCGTCTGATCGCTGTGGCCGGCAAGCACGATCCGGTCGAACCGGTCGGCGCGGCCATGCGCGTCGCGCACGAAGACGCTGCCCGGCGCGCGGCGCACGGAAACGACCGGCGCGCCGGTGCGCAGGCCCGGACCGAGCGGCGCAAGCAGCTTGTCGAGATAGTTTCGCGATCCGCCGGTCACCGTGCGCCAGATCGGCGTGCGCAATTGCAGCAGGCGGTGGTTCTCGAAAAAAGTTACGAAGGTCTCAGCCGGGAAATCCAGCATGTCGACCCGCGGCGTCGACCAGATCGCCGCCGCCATCGGGATCAGGTAGTCGTCGCGAAAGCGGGCCGAATAGCCGCCGAAGGACAGGTATTCGCCGATCGTGCGCCCGGCCAGCCGGCCGGCGGCGCGGTCGCGCAGGCTCTGGCTGTTGAAGCGAAGGATCTCCTTCAGCATCCAGAGGAAGCCCGGCGAAGCGAGGTTGCGTTTCTGTGCGAAAACGGAGCGCAGATTGTCGCCGCACCATTCCAGCTTGCCGTCGTCGAGGGAGAGCGAGAAGCTCATCGAGGAGGCATGGGTTGCGACATCGAGATGCGCCAGCAGCTTCGTCAGAAGCGGGTAAGTGATCGTGTTGAACACGATGAACCCTGTGTCGACGCTGACCGGCGTGCCGTCATAATCGATTGTCTTGGTCGCTGTATGGCCGCCGGGTTGCTCTGCGGCCTCGTAGAGCACGACATCATGGCGATGCGACAGCGCCCAGGCCGCCGAAGCGCCCGAAACGCCACTGCCGATGACGGCTACCCGCATCCGCGGGCGAAACAACGCGCCGGCTCCGGTGGTGTCGAATTCTGCTCTCATGCGGCTCTCCGGAGTTCCTGCCAGGCTTCAAGCGCCCGATACCGGGCGGTTGAGTGGTCGACGATCGGGGCGGGATAGCTTTCACCAAGGACGACGCCCGCCTTGCGCAGCGCTTCCTTCGGGGCTTCCCATGGCTTGTGAATGAATCGGCTGTCGAGTTTCGCCAGTTCGGGTACGAAGGCGCGCACATAGTCGCCCTCAGGATCGAACTTCTCGCCCTGCAGGACCGGGTTGAAGATGCGGAAATACGGCGCGGCGTCGGCGCCCGATCCCGCCACCCATTGCCAGCTTGCCGCATTCGAAGCCGGGTCGGCGTCGACCAGCGTATCCCAGAACCAGGCTTCGCCCTGTCGCCAGTCGATCATCATGTCCTTGATCAGGAAAGAGCCGACGATCATGCGCACGCGGTTGTGCATCCACCCGGTCCGCCAAAGCTGCCGCATGCCAGCGTCAACGATCGGATAGCCCGTCAGCCCGCGTTGCCATGCCTGCAACGCATTGTCGTTGCCGGTCCACGGAAAGGCGTCGAACGACCGGTTGAAGTTCGCCGTCGGCAGGTCGGGGAAATGAAACAGCAGGTGCCAGGAAAACTCGCGCCACGCGACTTCCTTGAGGAAGTGCTCGAGGTCGCGTTCGGGAACATGGCCGGCGCGTTTCACCGCCTCGGCCCATATCCGGTGCGGCGAAATCTCGCCGGCGGCGAGATGCGGCGAAAGCTTCGAAGTCGACATCCGGTCGGGCCGGTCGCGGCCGTCGCGATATCCTTTCGATGCGCCGTCGAGAAAGGCCTCCAGCCGTGCATGTGCGCCCGCTTCGCCCGGCGTCCATTCAGCGGCGATGCCGCCCGCCCAGTCCGGCATGGTCGGCAGGAAACCCCAGTCTGCAAGGGCGTCGCTGTCGACGTCTCCGGTATATCCGTTGATAGCGGCGGGGATATCCAACGGCGCGCGAGGTTCGCCAGAAGCACGAAACGCCTTCCAGAACGGGGTGTAGACCTTGTAGGGATCGCCGGCGCCGGTTTTCAGACGGGTCGGTTCGTGCAGCAGGAAGCCGTCGAAGCTGCGGCAATCGATGCCGGAATCCTTCAACTCGGCCTTGATTCCCGCATCGACGGCAATCCCGGCCGGATCATAACGACGGTTCCAAAATACAGAGCCCGCGCCTGTCTGCGAGACCAGTTCACGCAGGATGTCTGCCGCCGCGCCGCGCCGAAAGTGCAGGCGAGCGCCTTTGCCGGCCAGCGATTTGGCGAGCGAATCGAGCGCATGGTGCAGCCACCACAGCTTTGCCCCGCCGGGCGAGCGCATGTCCGGTGACAGGGTGTCATGGACGTAAAGCGCAATGACCTCGCGACCGCTTTCAACCGCCGCTACCAGGGCCGGGTTGTCGTCGAGCCTCAAATCATTGCGAAACCAGACAATCGCCGGATCTTGCTTCGTATCTGGACGGTCGTCGGAATTGGCGGACATTCGGTTCGGTTACCGGTCTTGCATGCATTTTCATATGCTACGCAAGAACGGCAACCGCGGATCAGAAGTTTCGCATTTTGCTGACAAATTTCGCAGTCGGCCTCACAGCAGCAGCCGGCGGTCGTTGCGGGGCAGGGCGTGCGCCATGTCCGGCGTCGGGTGGCGCGGGCGCGGCGGCAGGTTGATCGCCTGCGGCTTGCCGGGGCGGATCGCTTCCTCGATCGCCACCATCGTCACCATGTCGGCGAGGCCCTCCTCGCCATCGGCTTCGGGGCGTTCGCCGTTGATTATACAATTGGAGAAATAGGCGGCCTGGCCACCGAATTCCTCCACAAACGGGAACTCGCGCACCGTGACCGTGTCGCCCTTGATCAGCCGGATGCGGCGGGGCGCCTGGAAGCGGAAGGCCTGCTCCACTTCGATGACGCCCTTGGAGCCGACAACGGTGTACTTGTCGATCTCGCCCGCACCGAAACTGCAATAGAACGTCGCCATCTTGCCGCCCGGAAAGCGCAGCATCGCGCCGACATGGGCGTCGATCTCGGCAAAGCGCGCGTCGCTGTCCGGGCCTTCGGACATCGCCACCACTTCGACCGGTTCGCTGCCGAACACGTGGCGCACCGCGTTGAGGCAATAGACGCCGATATCCTGCAATGGCCCGCCCCAGTGTTCGGCCTGCAGGCGGTGGTTGACCGGCGCGCTCTGGAACGAGAACACAGAGGTATAGTAAAGCGGTTCGCCGATCTCGCCGCGCCGGATCATCTCCAGCGCCTCGATGGCGCCCGGTTCGTTGTGCAGCCGGTAGGCGGTCAACAGCAGGGTGTTGTTTTCAGCCGCCGCCGCGATCATCGCCTCGCTTTCGGCAACGGTCTTGGCCAGCGGCTTCTCCACCAGCGCATGCACACCCGCCCTGGCGGCGCGGATTGCGAAATCGGCATGCATCGAGTTCGGCAACGCGATATAGACCGCATCGACCACGCCGGCGCGCAGCATCTCGTCATACTGGTCGTAGGTGTAGACGTGTTCGATGCCGTGGAAATCGGCGAGCTTGCGCGATTTCTCCACATTGCCGGTAACGATCGCCGTCATGACGCTGTTTGGGGCGCTGTGAATGCCCGGCATGAACGCCTCCTGGCTGATCCAGCCTGCGCCCACCACCGCATAGCGCACTTTGCGTCCGTTTTCGTTCGCCATTGTTTCCTCTCCGGTTTTCTTCAAACGTCCCGCCACGCGCCGGCGCGCGACGATTCCACGATGCGTTCCACCAGCGCCTGGATGTGCAGCCCGGCGCGGAAGTTGAACGGTTCGGGCATGCGCCCTGCAATAGCGTCGAGATAGCCGGCAACTTCGATCGCTTTGAGGTCATTGAACCCGAGTTGGTGGCCGGCCGCAACGCAGAAACGGCCGTAGGGCGCATGGTCAGGTCCGGCCTCGATGCGGCGGAAGCCCTGCCGTCCCTTTGCATCTCCGCGGCAGAAGAAATGCAGTTCGTTGAACCGCTCCTGCGTGAAAACTAGCGCGCCTTTCGAGCCGTAGACCTCGAAATCATGCTGCATCTTGCGGCCAGTGGCGACCCAGTTCGCCTCGATCGAACCGGTAGCCCCGTTGGCGAAGCGCAGAAAGGCGCGGGCGATGTCATCGACTTCGATGTCACGCGAGCCGCCCTTGCCGTCCGGCCTCTTGCCGATGACGGTGATGCAATCGCCCATCACTTCGGTAATCGGCCCGAGCAGGAATTCGGCTGTCGCCAGCGCATGGCTGCCGATATCGGCCAGTGCGCCGCCGCCGGCCGGGTCGTGCCTAAAGGTGTAGGGCGAGGCAGGGTCGGTCATGTAGTCTTCGGCATGAACCCCGCGATAGCTGCGGATCTCGCCGAGTTCACCAGCGGCGATCATCTCGCGGGCGAGCGAAAGCATCGGATTGCACAGATAGTTGAAACCGACTTGCGTCTTGACGCCCTTCGCTTCCGCCGCATCGGCCATTTCCGCCGCATCCGAAGACAGTGGGGCAAGCGGCTTCTCGCAATAGACATGCTTGCCCGCAGCGATCGCCGCCAGCGCCATTTCCTTGTGCAGGGCGTTCGGGGTTGTGATGTCGACGATGTCGATCTGCGGATCGGCGACCATCGCGCGCCAATTGTCGGTCGCATGGGCAAAACCGAAGGCGACCCGCGCGGCTTCGGCCTGCGCCATCGTCACATCTGCGACGGTATGGAAGGCGATATCGAAGGGCAGATCGAATACGCGTTGCGCGGCGCTAAAGCCGAAGACATGCGCCTTGCCCATGAAGCCGGCGCCGATAAGGCCCAGCCGAAGCGTCTTTTTCATTGAGAAATTCCCGAGACCTGGTTTCGGTGGCGGAAACTAGACCCGAAACGCAGCGCACGGCAAGGCGGTGGAACGCCCATGTCCGGTTTTTCGATAAATGGAACAAATTTTCCAGTGCATTTCGAGTTTGGAATTGCTAGTCGAATTGTCGGCTTGCGGGGCGGCGGCGTCACGGTTGCAACGGTGGCGGTTTCCGGCGCAGTATCGCGCAACGCAAAAAGACATGCGAGAGGAAACATCCATGAGCGGCAAGACCGTGCGGCTGACCATGGCGCAGGCCCTGGTGCGCTATCTGATGAACCAGTTCACGATCCTCGATGGCGAGCGCGTGCAGCTCTTTGCCGGCGTCTTCGCGATTTTCGGCCATGGCAACGTGACCTGTCTTTCGGAAGCGCTGGAAGCGGTGCAGGACCGGTTGCCGACCTGGCGTGGCCAGAACGAACAGTCGATGGCGCTGGCCGCGATGGGTTATGCCAAGGCGAAGCGCCGTCGCCAGATCATGATCGCCACATCGTCGATCGGTCCCGGCGCGGCCAACATGGTGACGGCTGCCGCCGCAGCCCACGCCAACCGGATTCCGATCCTGCTGATCTCCGGCGATACCTTCACCAACCGCCTGCCGGACCCGGTGCTGCAACAGGTGGAAAACTTCAACAACCCCACGACGACGGTCAATGACGCCTTCAAGCCGGTGACGCGCTATTGGGACCGCATCACGCACCCCGCGCAGATCATCTCCTCGCTGCCGCAGGCGATCGCCACCATGCTCGATCCCGGCGATTGCGGCCCGGCCTTCATCGCCCTGCCGCAGGATACGCAGGAACTCGCCTTCGATTATCCGCTCGCCTTCTTCGAGGAGACGGTGTGGTCGATCCCCCGCCCGCGTCCGGACCGCGACCGGATCGCCCAGGCGGCGGCGCTGCTGAAAACCGCGAAAAAGCCGGTCATCATCGCCGGCGGCGGGGTTCGCTATTCGATGGCCGAAGAGGCGGTTGCCGCGTTTGCCGCAAAGCGCAGCATTCCCGTTGTCGAGACCACCGCCGGCAAGGGCGGTCTGACGCACTACCACCCGGTCCATGCCGGGCCGGTCGGCATCCTCGGCTCGACCTCCGGCAACACGCTGGCCGAGGAAGCGGATGTGATCCTCGCCATCGGCACCCGGCTGCAGGATTTCACCACCGGTTCCTGGACTGCCTTCAGCCCGGAAGCGAAGTTCATTTCCATCAACGCGGCGCGTTTCGACGCCATGAAGCACCGCGCGCTCGCCGTGACGGCCGATGCGCTGGAAGCAGTGACCGAACTGGACGCCGCACTCGGCGACTGGAAGATCGACGCAGCCCACATGAAGCGCGCCAAGGACATGTTTGCGCAGTGGGATGCGTTGCTGGACGGCTTGCAGGCGCCGACCAACCAGCCGGTTCCAACCTATGCGCAGGTCGTCCACGTGACGAACAAGGCGGCGGGACCTGACGACAACCTGATCGTCGCGGCCGGCGGCTTGCCGGGCGAGGTGGCGAAAGGCTGGCGGGTGAAGAACCCGAACACCTTCGACCTCGAGTTCGGCTTTTCCACCATGGGTTACGAGATCGCCGCCGGCTGGGGCAACGCGATGGCCAACGAGGGCAAATCGACTCCGATCGTCATGATCGGCGACGGCACCTACATGATGATGAACTCCGACATCTATTCGACCGTGCTTTCGGGCCACAAGATGATCGTCATCGTCTGCGACAACGGCGGTTATGCCGTCATCAGCCGTTTGCAGCAGTTCAAGGGCGTGCCGGGGTTCAACAACCTGATCAAGGATTGCCGGGTGAAGGAACCGTTCGCCGTCGATTTCGCAAGGCACGCCGAATCGATGGGCGCGGCCGCACGCCATTGCGAAAGCCTGGCGGATCTGGAATCCGCGCTGGAATGGGCGAAGGGCAACGACCGCACCACGGTGTTGTCGATCGTCACCGACGCCTACACCTGGGTTCCGGGCGACGCGGACTGGGATGTCGGCGTGCCGGAGGTTTCTGAGCGCGAAAGCGTGCGCGAGGCTCGCGCCCACCAGGAACAAATCCGCAAGAAGCAACGCGTTGGAGTGTGACGCACATGTTGAAGGCGAAACTGGGCATGTCGCCCATCGCATGGTGGAATGACGACCTGCCGCAACTGAGTGACGACGTCAGCCTGGAGGAATGCCTGCGCCAGTCGCGCTCGGCCGGCTTCACCGGCATGGAGCTTGGCCGCCGTTTCCCGACGGACCCGGCCGAGATGCTGCCGATCCTGAAGAAGGCCGACGTGACGCTGTGCGGCGGCTGGTTTTCCGGCACGCTGACGGTGGACGATCTCGCCGTCAACAAGGACCGCATCGCGCCAATGATCGCGCTGTTCAAGGCGGTCGGCGCGCCCTGCATCGTTTACGGCGAAGTCGGGCGTTCGATCCAGGGCGACCAGTCCAAACCGCTGGCCGCCAAGCCGGTGCTTTCCGACGACGAGATGAAGGCCTACGCCCGCAAGCTGACGCAGTTCGGCGAATGGTGCGCCGACCAGGGCGTGCCGCTGGCCTACCATCACCACATGGGTGCGGTTGTGCAGTTCGCCCACGAACTCGACGCCTTCATGGCTTCGTCGGGCGAGGGCATCCCGCTGTTGCTCGACGCCGGCCATCTGGCCTTCGCAGGCGGCGACGTGCTCGCGGCGATCGACAGGCATCATGCACGCATCAGCCATGTCCACACCAAGGACATTCGCCGGAGCGTTGTCGATGCGCTGGACTGGAGCCGCGACTCCTTCCTCGACGCGGTGATCAAAGGCGCCTTCACGGTGCCGGGCGACGGCAGCCTCGATTTCGAGGCGATCGTCAAGCGGCTCGCCGACCATGGCTATGAAGGCTGGTTCGTCGTCGAGGCGGAGCAGGATCCGAAGCCGAACCCGCCGTTGACGATGGCGCAGATCGGCCACAAGGAACTGATGCGGGTGATGACCGCCGCCGGCTACGAGGTGGTAGCGTGACGAAGCCTCCGCGTTGACGCGGTAGACCGCCGCCAACGATTCCGGCATCTGTCGCAAGACTGCATCGGCGCGGCCTGAACAAGTGTTGCGCCTGTGTTTGCCGCAGGAATGAAGAAGGAGCGAACAATGCACGCAGCCCTTGGCGAGGGAAAGACCGGCGTCGTCACCGGCGGCGCTTCCGGCATCGGCCTCGAGATCGCGCGGCGTCTTGTCGGCCTCGGCATGAAAGTCGCGATCGCCGATCTCGGCGGCGCGCGCCTGGACGCGGCCGCTGCCGAACTGGAGGCGCCGGCGCCGGGCAGGGTGCTTGCAGTTGAAACTGATATTGGCGACGACGCAGCGGTTCTTGCCATGCGCGACCGGGTGCTGGCGAGGTTTGGCGCGGTCGAAGCCGTCTTCGCCAATGCGGGAATGCAGCCCGGCAGTTCGATATTCGACGCCGAACAGAACTGGCGGCGCATCATCGATGTCAACATGTGGGGCGTGATCCGCACCGCGCAGGCGTTTGCGCCCGGCATGATCGCGTCCGCCCGGCCGGGCCTGATCGTCAACACCGGCTCCAAGCAGGGCATCACCACGCCGCCCGGCGATCCGGCCTATAACGTCTCGAAGAGCGGGGTGAAGACCTTCACCGAGGCGCTGCAGCATGACCTGCGCAAGGCGACGGGCGACCGGGTCGAGGCAAGGCTGTTCATTCCCGGCTTTGTGTTCACGCCGCTCACGTCGCGCGGACGCACCGAGAAGCCCGCCGGCGCGTGGACGCCGTCGCAGGTGGTAGATTTCCTGTTCGACGCTCTTTCAAGCGATGACTTCTATATCCTGTGTCCGGATAACGAGGTTGACCGCGCCACCGACGAAAAGCGCATCCTGTGGGCGGCGATGGATATCACCGAGAACCGCCAGCCATTGTCGCGCTGGCACGGCGCTTACGACGATGCGTTCAGGGATTGGCTGAAGAAATAGGCGTTGTCAGGGCTGCGCGGCGACCAGCCCGTTGGCGAAAGCGGCGATCGTCCGCTCGAAGCCATCCCAGTCGCGCAGCATTTCGCGGGGAAACCGCACCATCATGGAAAGCTCGCGACCGACGAAAACGTCGTATTCGCAGGGCGCAACGGAAGCTGAATCGTCTGCTTCAAGCAGGCATCGCGCCACGAACGGAGCGGAGCCGTCCGCGCGTGCGCCAACCAGCAGTTCCTCGTTCATGTAGCCCGACTTTTCCGAGAGCCGCGTATGCTCCAGCCCGGTGGCGGTGTCGATTGCTGGCGCGCCTTCCGTCAGCTTGCGGTAGATCGGCTCCAAACGTCCGGCCATGTCGCGCGAGGTGCGCCGTTCCTCGAAGGATAGAAAGACGATTTCCGGCTTTGCTGTCAGACCGTTGAAGGCATCCCTTGCGGCATCGCTGTAACCGGAGAGGGTTGGCCAATGGGCGTAGAGATCGAGGCGTTCGGCCACTCCCTCACGGCGTTGTGCCGAATAGCGGATCAGGTTGGACGGCACGGTGATCACATCGCCGCCAATCACCACCTCTCGCAAGGTCTGATCTTTCGTGTGGCCAGCCAAAATCAGGCGATCGCCGTAAAGCCGTGACACCAGTCCGATCGCAAGCGTTGCAGCGATCAGGAAAAGGCCGACCGCCACAATCCGGCGCAGTAACCGCGGCGACACCGGCCTCGGGTTCATCATTGATGCGTCGAGACTGGCCAAGTCGGCTCTCCTTGCGCTCCGACAACGTGCCGCGATGGCACAGGCGCGATGGTCCGTTTCTTGCTGCATTGTTTTACGGCATGGTTAACGAAGCGTGAAGACATGGGCATGGATATGATGTTTGCGGCGCTGATCGCCGGCGCGGTGCTGGCCGGTCTTGCGGCTTCGGCGCTGGAATGGCGGCGCGGCCCCGGCTTGCGCCTCGCATTCCCCTGGATCGATCCCGATCGTCCGTTGCGCGCCTTCCTGGTTTGCCTGCTGGCCGGGCCGGCCGCGCTGTTGAACGAAGCACGGCTTGTTTCGCGATCCGACCCCGTTCTCGCCTGCGGAATTGCGCTTGCCGCCTTGGTCTGGTGCTTGACTTCGGGCATTGTGACGCTCGAGGCGCTGAACGGGATTCGGCTCGCCGCCGGATGAGGCGGCCATGCAATACGGGGAGGAGAGCATGGGGATTTTCGAGATCGACGGCATTCGCCCGCAAATCGATCAACCGGAAACAGGTTTCATCGCCGACGACGCGAAGGTGATCGGGCGTGTGAAGCTCGGCCGCAATGTCGGCATCTGGTTCGGCGCGGTGCTGCGCGGTGACAACGAACTGATCGAGATCGGCGACGACACCAACGTGCAGGAGCACACGGTGATGCATACCGATCCCGGTTTTCCGCTGGTGATCGGCAAGGGCTGCACCATCGGCCATCGTGCGATGCTGCACGGCTGCCGCATTGCCGACAACTGCCTGATCGGTATCGGCGCGATCGTGCTGAACGGCGCGAAGATCGGCGCCAATTCACTGGTCGGCGCCGGCGCGCTGGTGACCGAAGGCAAGGAGTTTCCGGAAAATTCGCTGATCGTCGGTTCGCCGGCGCGCGTGGTGCGCGTCCTCGACGATGCGGCGGCCGGGCGCTTGCGCATGTCGGCGGCGCACTATGTCGAAAACGCCCACCGATTCGCCCGCGGATTTCGCAAGGTCTGAAACAGGCTGTGCGTAAAAAGAGAAGCCGGCCCCGGGGACGTGGGGCCGGCTTCAACCCGGTCGATGGGACGGGATGGGTGGGGACTCGACCGGGAAACTCAAAACCCTACTTGATGGAGCCGACAGCCACGTCCCGGTCGTCACGCACCGAGATCCATTTGCCGGAATTGGTCGCCGACTGGCGCTTGAGGTACTGGTATTCGGTTTCAGACCAGAGGCGGACATCGCCCTTGAGATTGTCGAGGATGAAGTCGCCGCGATCGGTGCGCACCGTCAGCACCGCATGACCTTCACCGTTCGGCTGGCGCACCACGGTGATCAGCAGCGCGCCGGCCGGAAAGCCGGCCTTCATCAGCAGGTGGCGCTTCATCAGCACGTAGTCTTCGCAATCGCCTTCCTTGGCCGGGTAGGACCAGAGTTCCTCGACGCCCCACATTTCCCAGTCGGTTTTCGGTTTGACGGCAATGTTGACGCGGTTGTTGACGTCGACGATCTTTGCCCAAAGCTTCTTCGACAGCTTGACCGGCCCGCTGTTGTCCGTCATCTGCCGGCATTCCACTGGCGACTGCCGGCAAAGGTCGTAATGCCCAACGGGCTGGGTGGTTGTGCCGCCGGTGCGCATCGCGATGGGCGCAGCCGAAGCGGTTCCTGTCGCCGCCAGCGTTGCCACGCTTGCTGCGAGAAAGAAACACAATCGCCCCCAACGTGTTCTTTTCATCTGACCGTCTCCCTCGATGCAGGAGACACTGCCAGAAACAATTTGAGATCATGCGAAGTTTGACGTGACAATCCTAGTCAAAATCGCGATGTATTTTAGAAACAATAATATAAAAACAAGACTAAATTTTCCGCGTTCCGTTTTTGATTTGTTTACCCTGGCGGCGACACGGCAGCCAGCGCCCTGACGCCGTCGGCGACGAACTGCACCGCTAGTGCGGCAAGGATGACGCCGAGCAGGCGGGTCAACACGTTGCGGCCGGTCGCACCCAGCCACTTGTCGACCCGCTCGGCCACGAGGAAGACAACCCAGGTCACCGCAATGACGCCCGCGATGATGCCGATCAGCGCAAGGCGCCCGGGCACGCTGTCGAACTCGCCCGAAAGCAGGATCGTCGCCGAGATCGCGCCCGGCCCGGCGATCAGCGGGATCGCCAACGGGAATGCGGCGATGTTGTGGATGTGGTCCTTGGTGATCGCCACCGTCGCCGTCTTGTCCTTGCGTTCGTGGCGGCGCTCGAAAATCATCTCAAAGGCGATCCAGAACAGCAGGATGCCGCCGGCAACGCGAAAGGCCGGCAGCGTGATGCCGAAGACGGAGAGGATTGCAGCGCCAGCCGCCGCAAACACCGCCAGCACGATAAAGGCAGTCAGCGAGGCGCGCGTCGCAACTTGCCGGCGCTGCGCGCGGTCCATGCCGGCCGTGAGCGCGAGGAACAGCGGCGCCAGTCCCGGCGGATCGATCGTCACCGCGATCGTGACGAGGGCGTTGAAGGCAAGGTCTGCGAGGTCCATGCACACCTGTACCAGCGTGTGCGACCGTTGTCCAAATCGTGCCGTCAGGCGGTGCAACCGGGCAGTGCGCCGGGGATAACCGCCGTGAAAATTGGCGCTTTGGGTTCCTGTCCGCTATAACAAAATCACTGATTCCCGACTGAAAGCATACTGATTTTGAGCGACGAAACGCCTCCGGCCGGACCTGAGAACGGCGATCACATCGAGCCGATCTCCATCGTAGAGGAAATGCAGCGCAGCTACCTCGATTACGCGATGAGCGTGATCGTGAGCCGCGCGCTTCCCGATGTGCGCGACGGGCTTAAGCCGGTGCATCGGCGCATCCTGCATGCGATGAACGAAGGCGGTTACCACTGGAACCGCAAGCATGTGAAATCGTCGCGCATCGTCGGCGACGTGATGGGTAAATACCATCCCCATGGCGACGCGGCGATCTACGATGCCATGGTGCGCATGGCGCAGCCCTGGTCGATGCGCGCCATGCTGATCGACGGGCAGGGCAATTTCGGTTCGATCGACAACGATCCGCCGGCGGCGATGCGCTACACCGAGTCGCGCCTGGCCAAGGTGGCGCACGAACTGCTCGCCGACATCGACAAGGAAACGGTCGATTTCCAGGACAATTACGATGGCTCCGAAACAGAGCCGACCGTGCTGCCGGCGCGTTTTCCGAACCTGCTCGTCAATGGTTCCGGCGGCATCGCCGTCGGCATGGCCACCAACATACCGCCACACAATCTGGGCGAGGTGATCGACGGCTGCATCGCGCTGATCGACAATCCGGCGATCGACCTGCCGGAGATGATGGAGATCATCCCCGGCCCGGATTTCCCGACCGGCGCCATCGTGCTCGGCCGTTCCGGCATCTATTCCGCCTACCTCACCGGCCGCGGCTCGATCGTCATGCGCGGGCGCGTGCACACCGAGCCGCTGAAAGGCGACCGCGAGGCGATCATCGTCACCGAGGTGCCGTATCAGGTCAACAAGGCAGCAATGATCGAGAAGATGGCCGAACTGGTGCGCGAAAAGCGCATCGAGGGCATCTCCGACATTCGCGACGAATCCGACCGTCAAGGCTACCGCGTCGTCATCGAACTGAAGCGCGACGCTAACACCGACGTCATTCTCAACCAGCTCTACCGCTTCACGCCGCTGCAAACCTCGTTTGGCGCGAACATGGTGGCGCTGAACGGCGGCAAGCCGGAACTGATGACCCTGCTCGACATGCTACGCGCCTTCGTGGCGTTCCGCGAGCAGGTGGTGATGCGGCGCACCAAGTTCCTGTTGAAGAAGGCGCGCGACCGCGCCCATGTGCTTGTCGGCCTCGCCATCGCCGTCGCCAACATCGACGAAGTGATCCGCCTGATCCGAAACGCGCCGGACCCGGCGGCGGCGCGCGAGCAGCTGATGGAGCGGCGCTGGCCGGCGCACGACGTTGCGCCGCTGATCGCGCTGATCGACGATCCGCGCCACCGCCTCAACGAGGACGGAACCTACAATCTTTCCGAGGAACAGGCCCGCGCCATCCTCGACCTTCGCCTGCAGCGGCTGACCGCGCTCGGCCGCGACGAAATCGCCGACGAGCTGAACGAGATCGCCGCCGAGATCCGCGATTTCCTCGACATTCTCGGCTCACGCGCCCGCATCCTCACCATCGTCAAGGACGAGCTGGTCGCCGTGCGCGACGAATTCGCCACGCCGCGTCGCACGGAGCTCGCCGATGGCGGCGCGGACATGGAGGACGAGGATCTCATCGCGCGCGAGGACATGGTGGTGACGGTGAGTCACGCCGGCTACATCAAGCGCGTGCCGCTCTCAGTCTACCGGGCGCAGCGGCGCGGCGGCAAGGGCCGCTCCGGCATGGCGACGAAGGAGGAGGATTTCGTCACCCGCCTTTTCGTCGCCAACACCCATACACCGATGCTGTTCTTCTCCTCGCGCGGGATGGTTTACAAGGAGAAGGTCTGGCGGTTGCCGGCCGGTACGCCGCAGAGCCGTGGCAAGGCGCTGATCAACATGCTGCCGCTCGAGGCTGGCGAGCGAATCACCACGATCATGCCGCTTCCGGGAGACGAGGCGAGCTGGACGGAACTCGACGTGATGTTCGCCACCACGCGCGGCACGGTGCGGCGCAACAAGCTTGGCGATTTCACCAACGTCAACCGTGCCGGCAAGATCGCGATGAAACTGGAGGAGGCCGGCGACGAGATCCTCTCAGTCAATACCTGCTTTGACACCGACGACGTGCTGCTGACGACGGCGGCAGGCCAGTGCATCCGCTTCTCGGTCTCCGATGTGCGCGTCTTTGCCGGGCGCAATTCGGTCGGCGTGCGCGGCATCGCGCTTGGCGAAGGCGACCGGGTGATCTCGATGGCGATCCTGGCCGGCAGCGACGCCACGCCGGCCGAGCGCGCCGCCTACCTGAAGCGGTCGGTCGCTGAACGCCGCGCGGCGGGATCGGAAGATGCCGAGGAGGTGACGCTGGTCGGCGAGGACGTTTCGGGCGAAGCCGACCTGTCCGAAGAGCGCTACGCTGCGATGCAGGCGGCCGAGCAGTTCGTGCTGACGGTCTCCGAATACGGCTACGGAAAGCGGTCTTCGTCCTACGATTTCCGCCTCACCAACCGCGGCGGCAAGGGCATCCGCGCCACCGACACCTCGAAGGTGGCCGAGATCGGCGAACTGGTGGCGGCGTTCCCGGTGGAGCCCGGCGACCAGCTGATGCTGGTCTCCGACGGTGGGCAATTGATCCGCGTGCCGGTCGGAGGCATTCGCATCGCCAGCCGCGCCACCAAGGGTGTGACGATCTTCTCGGTATCGGAAGGTGAAAAAGTGGTGTCGGTGGAGCGCATCTCTGAGCCGGAGGGCGAGGAAGTGGGTGAAGTCGGCGATCCTCGCGTCGACGGGTAGTGCGCCGGCGCTTGTCGCTTCAGCAGCAATCGGCATGGACGTGCCCGATTGCCCCTTCCTTCGTTCGATTTGTTTGAACAACGCTCGATTGCGCCGAAAAGGAATGATCTGCGACTGTAAAAGTAAAGCATCGCGGGTAACGCGATTGCCGGTGGCACCTGAGGCGTGTGCGCCGACCCAACATAAAACCGCGTCAGGTTTCGCGCGTAGAAGGGGGAAAGGAGATCGCCCATGCGCCGCATCGTCACGCTTGTCCTGTTCATTGCGCTCGTCTTCGGCGGCGGCACGCTGATCGGCGTCTCCAACATGCCGGGCGAATGGTATGCGGGGCTGACGAAACCGCCCTTCAACCCGCCGAACTGGATTTTCGGGCCGGTGTGGAGCCTGCTCTACGTCATGATCGCGGTCGCCGGCTGGCGCACCTGGGAGCGGCGTCCGGCCGGCGCGGCGATGCAGGTGTGGTTTGCGCAACTGGCTGCGAACTTTGCCTGGTCGCCCACTTTTTTCGGCATGCAGTCGCCGGGGCTGGCGCTTGTCGTGGTGCTTGTCATGCTGGCGCTGGTGCTGCTGTTCATCCACCTCGTGCGTCACCGCGATTCGGTCAGCGCCTGGCTTTTCGCGCCCTATGCGGCCTGGGTGGCGTTTGCCAGCTTGCTCAATGCCTCCATCGTCGTGCTAAACTGATGTTGCAATGCACAATCGGGGGACGCCGATGGACGATTTCGAGGCCCGCCTGCGCGACAGCTTCGCGCGCCAGCCAGCGATGGCGCTGATCGGCGCCAGCCTTGCGCGCGTGGAAGAAGGGCTGGTGGAGATCGCGATGCCGTTTCGCGCCGATCTCACCCAGCAGCACGGATTTCTGCATGCCGGCATCGTGTCGACGGCGCTCGATTCGGCCTGCGGCTATGCTGCCTATTCGCTGATGCCGCCGGATGCGGCGGTGCTCACCATCGAGTTCAAGATCAACCTGTTGGCGCCGGCCAGGGGCGAGAGCTTCCTGTTTCGCGGCGAGGTCACCAAGCCCGGCCGCACCATCATCGTCGCCGACGGCCGCGCCTATGCGCTGAGCGACGGCCATGCCAAGCTGATCGCCACCATGACCGGCACCATGATGACGGTGCAGGGCCGCGACGGGCTGCAAGGGTGAGGAAAGCGCGATGACCGGGGCCGCAAGCCTGCTGAAAACTGTCGGCGGGCATGACATTCTCTACGTGATGGCGGCGAAGGCCGAGTACGGGCCGCATCTGCGCGCCCGCTTCATCCCGGTGATGACCGGCGTTGGCCCGGTGGAAGCCGCCGTGGAGGTGACGCGCGCCCTTGCCGATTGCGCTGCGGCAGGCTCACTCCCTGATCTCGTCGTTTCGCTCGGTTCCGCCGGTTCGCGCACGATGGAGCAG
>CALMYO010000260.1 GCA_937873685.1 uncultured Paracoccaceae bacterium | reverse complement strand
GCCTTGGTCGTTGATGCCTGCCTGAACGTCACCATGCGTTTCGATGCCTCGTCCCACAGCGTCAGCCGCACACAGCGCAGGCTCTGCGCGAGTGTCAGGCGGCCTGTCTCGCGAAACTGCGGATAGCGCCGCAACACATCCGGCAGCCGGTGAAACGGGATGCGGTAGGCGAGGTGGTGAACATGGTGAACGCCGATGTTTCCGGTCAGCCACATCAGCGGTTGCGGCAGGTCGTAGAACGAACTGCCTTGCAGTGCCGCCCGTTCGCGTTCCCATTGCGGCGCGCGCTCCCAGAAAGTCGGGTCGAACTGATGTTGCACGTAAAAAAGCCACACGCCTATCACCGCGCCGACGAGCACGGTCGGCAGGTAGACGTACAGCAGCACAGGCGCGCCGAAACCGAGGGCGATCGCCGCCATCAGGGCGGCAATGCCGAGATTGGTCCCCATGACGCTGAGCCAGGCCTGGACACCGCCACGCAGGTATTTGACCGGCAACCGGTGCTGCAGCAGGAACACGTAGGCCGGGCCGATGGCGAACAGCACCAGCGGATGCCGGTAGGCGCGATAGCGCAGCCTTTCGAGCCGGCTCGACGCCCGGTATTCGGCAACCGTCTTGATGTCGATGTCGCCGTGACCGCGCTTGTCCAGATTGCCGGACCCGGCGTGGTGGATGGCATGCGCATGCTTCCACACGTCATACGGCGTCAAGGTCAGGACGCCGAGCGCCCGGCCGATCCAGTCGTTGGCGGCGCGCGACGACAACAGCGCGCCATGGCCGCAATCGTGCTGGATGATGAACAGGCGAACCAGAAACAGTCCTGACAAGGGCGCCATCATAATGGCGAGAAAGGGGAACCGGTACGAAACGGCGATCATTGCCGCCATTGCGGCGCCGAGAAGCGCGAGCGTAAGAGCAAGCTCGACGGCGCCGCGCCGGTTGTCCGGATGCGCGAATGGCGCAAGCTTGCGCGCCCATGATTGGGTGTCGTCCTGCATGCGCCGCCTGCCCCCGGTGATGCCCGAATCTTCTAGGACACCCGCCTACCAAATCGGCGCGACGCTGCGACAGGACTTTCTCCCGTCGCGTGGAATTTTTTTCAGCTCGTGTCATTTCGCCGCACCGGCGTGGCATACGGTCCCGCGCCGATGGTCGGAACTGCTACATCCGCAACTGGCTTGCCATCTCGGGGTTGGCGGTCGTCAGGGCGTGCCGCAGCTTTTCCAGCGCGCGGTTCTCGATCTGCCGCACACGCTCCTTGGAAATGCCGAGCGCTTCGCCAAGCGATTCCAGCGTCGCGCCGTCGTCGGTGAGACGCCGCGCCTTGATGATCCGGCTTTCGCGCTCGGTGAGAACGGTCATGGCGCCGCGCAGCCAGGCGGAACGGCGCTCGTCGTCGATTGCGAACTCCACGACTTCGTCCTGCAAAGGTGCGTCGTCGACGAGAAAGTCCTGACGGCTGGCCGACCCACTGTCGTCTTCGGCAAACGGTGCGCTGAGCGAGGTATCGGCGCCGGAAAGGCGGGCGTCCATCACCGCCACGTCCTTTTCGTGCACGCCGAGCGCGGAGGCGATCGACCTGTAGACGGTATCCCGGGCCATCTCGCCGGAACGCGACAACCGCGCCCGCAGGCGGCGAAGGTTGAAGAACAAGGCCTTTTGCGCCGAACTGGTGCCGCCGCGCACGATCGACCAGTTGCGCAGGATGTAGTCCTGGATCGAGGCGCGGATCCACCAGGTCGCGTAGGTGGAAAAGCGCACTTCGCGCTCCGGCTCGAACCTGGCGGCCGCTTCCAGCAGGCCAACATGGCCTTCCTGGATGAGGTCATTCATCGGCAAGCCAAAATTGCGGAATTTCGCCGCCATGGCGATGACCAGACGCATATGCGCCGTGGTGATACGGTTCAGCGCTTCCTGGTCGCGGTTCTCCTTCCAGCGAACCGCAAGCGCCCGTTCCTCGTCGCGTTCCAAATATGGCGCGCGCATCGCCGCCCGCATCATGTCGCGTCCTGCCGTGCCGCTCATCCCGACGCCTCCGTGCGTGTCTGAATCCGGTTCCGGTCAGAGGCGTTACGTGCGCAATTGCGCTTCGGATCACGCCGCCTGCACGAATGTAACCACGATTGCGGCGATCCGTTGCGACGGCAACAACACAATGCCGTGATCGCAATGCGGTGAAGGCAACAAAAAACCCGCCTTTGCAGACGGGTTTTCAATGTTTGACGTCTTGTCGAAAAGTCAGGCGGCAGCCTCGGTCATCTCTGCCGCGGCTTCTTCGGCCTTGGCGCCGCGACGCGGACCCTTGTTCAGATTCGTCTCGATCAGGCGCACGGCTTCTGTCTCCGACAGACGGTTCACTGCGGCGATCTCGCGCGCCATCCGGTCGAGCGCGGCTTCGTAAAGCTGCCGCTCGGAATAGGACTGCTCCGGCTGGTTCTCGGCGCGGTACAGGTCGCGCACCACCTCGGAGATCGCGATCAGATCGCCCGAATTGATCTTGGCGTCGTATTCCTGCGCACGGCGCGACCACATGGTGCGCTTGATACGGGCGCGGCCCTGCACGACCTTCAGCGCGCGATCAACGAAGTCGGTTTCCGACAGCTTGCGCATGCCGATCGATGCCGCTTTGGCGACCGGAACCTTAAGGCGCATCTTGTCCTTGTCGAACTGGATGACGAACAATTCGAGCTTGTGGCCGGCGACTTCCTGCTCTTCGATCGCCGTGATCTGGCCGACGCCATGTGCCGGGTAGACGATGAATTCACTGGTCTTGAAACCGTTGCGGGTGACGGATGACTGCTTTTTCGGCGTTGCCACGCTTCTGCTCCCTGTTGCATCCGCGCCAGGCGGCGCGAATGAGCGTTGATGCCGGACGACCGGCCCCGATGCCAAAAAACCGTCACACACGTTCACACCGGACCCATATCCACGGGAAAAGCGAAAAACCGCCCGTCCCGGAAAACGTTTCCGGTGTTCATGCTTGACCTGTCAGGGGTGACGCCTCGCGGCGGAAAACCTCGGTTCAATCGGCATTAACAAAGAGGTTACCACGAAATGTCGCGGAAATCAAGGAAATGCCGCAGTGCACAGACGCGCGGCCACAGGATGGTTAACGGTTCGATCATCACGTCGGGTAAGTTTTAGGCAACTCTGTGCACGCAAAACACCGGGACGGTGTTCAATCACCCTCACCCGGTTCCGGCGAGAAGAATTTCTCGTATTTGTCCTCAACGCCGTCGAATTCCTTCGCATCTTCCGGCGCGTCGCGCTTGATGGTGATGTTCGGCCATTTCGAGGCGAACTCGGTGTTGATCTTGAGCCACTTGTCGAGGCCGGGCTCGGTATCGGGCTTGATCGCCTCGGCCGGGCATTCCGGTTCGCAAACTCCGCAATCGATGCACTCATCGGGATGGATGACCAGCATGTTTTCGCCCTCGTAGAAACAATCGACAGGGCAGACCTCGACGCAATCCATGTACTTGCAGCGAATGCAGTTGTCGGTCACGATGTAGGTCACTGGCAGTCTCCGAGGGCTTGCGCCGCAAGCGGGCGTCCGCTTTTCCGGCGAGGCGGAGGTAGCGATTTTGCTCCGGGCTTGCAAGAGCGGCGTTTTTGCGCACAGCCCGGCCTTCGCGGAAAATCCTTTCGCGCCTGGGCATGCGCGGTTCGCGCGGCGAGGGATACCGCGCGTCGCTCAACTCAGGAGTCGGGTTCCTCAGCGAAACCGGTATGCGCGCCGGTCAGGCGTTGCAGCGCGCGCCGTTGTTTCTTCGTCGGCCTTCCCTCGCCCCGCACTGGCGAAGGCGCGGCGTCGAGCGGACCCGCGCGCTCCGGCGGCGGCGGGGAGATATCCTCGTAAAGCGCCTGCGCTTCCGGCGCCGGGCCGCGACGCTCGCCGCAGCCGAGAATTCTCCACACCGCGATGCGCCGCTCAAGCGCAATCGTCAACACATCGCCGGGGCCGACAAGCCGGCTGGCGGCGTCGATCTTGATGCCGTTCACCCGGACCTGACCGCCTTGCGCCAGCTTCGCCGCAAGCGAACGCGACTTGACCGCGCGCGCGAAGAACAGCCACTTGTCGATGCGCTGGCGGGGACCTTCGCTCACCGGTCGGAAGACCCTGTCAAATGGTCGGCTGCTTCCGGACTGGAAAACAAGCCGACAATAGTCACGGCTTCATCTTTTCCTTCAGCGCCGCCAGCTTGGCAAACGGGCTGTCGGGATCGAAACCCTGCTTGCGTTCATTCTGCGGTGAGGCTTCCATGCGGCGCGGCGGACGATCTCCGCCCTTGTCCGGACGCTTGTCGCGGCGGAAATCGCGGCGCTCGTCACGGCCCGGATCGCCCGAGCCGTCGCGATTGCCCCGATCGTCGCGCCGCGGCCGGCCGCCATCGCCCTTTGGCGCGCCGCCGTCTTCGCGCTTGCGCCAAGGCTTGCCACCATGGCCGGCCTCGCTGTCGCGACCGCGCCAAGGCCTGCTGTCGCCACGCCCTTCCGGCGATTGCGGCGCGGCGGTCTGTGTCGCTTCTGCCGGTGAACCGGCGCCGAGGGCTGGCGTGGGATGCTGACCGGGCGCGGCGCCGTGACGACGGTCGTGGCGCGGACCGCGTTGCCCCTGTGTGTCGCCGCGGTCGCGACGCGGGCCGCGCTCGCCCTGGGCCGCATCCCCGTTGCGCGGCTGTCCGCGGCCACGCTCGCCGCGCCGATGGCGGTTGTCGCCGCGATTGCGGTTTTCAAACCGCGCCTGCCGCCACAGCGTAACCGTCGCCGGCGCTTGCGGTTCGGCCGGTGTCGTGTCGAACTCCGGCTGCGCTTCGGCCGTCGCCGCCTGGTCGCTTGCGTTGCCGCCCGCTGCGCCGTCAACAGTCACATCGGCAGATGGCGCCTCGGCGGCACGCGCCGCGATCAGCTCGAACGCCACCGGCTCGGCCTCGGGCACGGGCGGCTTCATTGCGGCAGCGGCTGCGGCCTCAAGCGCGGCGAGATGCGCCTCGACTTCGGCTTGCGCCACCGGTTCACTGCGATAACCGAGGCTCTTCAGGATTTCTTCGACATCCTCTCGGTTGGCTCCGAGGATCGACATCATACCCGGCACGATCATGAAGCGCTGGCCGTCATAAGCGCCGTCGGGACGCGCGCCGATGCCCGGCCGCCATTGCAGCGCCGGGCGGATCAGGTCGGCAAGGCGCTCCAGGATATCGACGCGCACCGCGCGTTTGCCGAGCAGGCGAAAACCGGCAAGCCGGTAGAAATCCTTCTCGAAACCCGGATCGGCGACGATCGAGGTGCGGCCCGCGGCGAGTTGCGCCACCACATCGCCATTGCCCGGCTTGTCGCGCGCATCGTTGGCAAGCGTCCAGAGCAGCGTCAGCATCCCGGCCGGGGCCGGCTTCAGCAAGGCCGGCACGAAGATGTGGTAGTAGCCGAAACGCACCCCGTGGCGCCGCAGCGCGGCGCGTCCCAACTGGTCGAGCGACTTGATGTCGTCGGCAATGTCGCGGCGCGCCACCATGCCCTGGTTCTCGATCAGTCGGAACGCAATGCCACGCGCGATGCCCTGCAACTCGTCAGCCTGCGAAAGATCCGTCAACGGCTTCAGCAGCGTCTCGACATGATGGCCGATGTAGCGTTCCACGCGCGCGGCGACCTTGTCGCGCGCAGGGCCTGTCAGTTGTTCGTCGGCTAGCAGGATTGGCCGCGGTTTCAGCCAGTTTTCGGTCGCCGAAAGGGCGGCGATCGGCGCGCCAAGCCAGCGCACGGTCCCGTCCGCGGCCATCGCAAGATCGCCGTTCGGCGCATAGGCGAGGCGGTCGGCGCGCGTCTCGAATTCAGCTGCCAGCGCCTTTGCGGCGGCGGCGCGCAGGGCCTTGCCATCCTCGCCCTCGGCCCCGCGATCTGGCGTGAAGCGGAATCCGGCGAGATCGCCGACGTGATGGCCTTCCACATTGACTTCGCCGGTGGCGCTGATCACCGCTTCCATGCGTTCGTTCTCTCTCAGGCGCTTCATGAGCACGCTTGTCCTGCGGTCTACGAAGCGTTTCGTCAACCGCTCATGCAGGGCGTCGGACAGGCGGTCCTCGATTTCGCGGGTTTTTTGTCGCCAGTGCAACGGATCGGCGAGCCAATCCGGCCGGTTCGACACATAGGTCCAGGTGCGAATCTGCGCGATGCGCGACGACAGCGTGTCGATGTCGCCTTCCGCGCTTGAGGCGCGCCGCACCTGTTCGGCCATGTAATCTTCGTCGACGCGGCCGCGCCGGGCGAGATCGCAATAGATCGACTGGATGATGTCGGCGTGCTGGGCGGGGGCGATCTTGCGGTAGTCCGGCAGGGCGCAGGCGTCCCACAGCATCGCAATGCGCTCCGGCCTGTCGGCGAGCGCGCGCACCTCGTCGGCATGCGACAGGAACTCCAGCGCCTGCTGGTCGACAGCAGGCAGCGCGCGGATCAGGCCAGGCACCGGGGCCGGCGTTTCCAGCGAGCGGCGCAGCGCATCGAGCGAGGCGAAATCGAACGCGGCGGTGCGCCATTGCAGCACCTTCACGGAATCGAAATCGTGGCTTTCCAGCTTCGCCACCAGATCGTTGTCGAACGGATCGAGCCGGCCGGTGACGCCGAATGTACCGTCGCGGGTGTGGCGGCCGGCGCGTCCCGCGATCTGGCCGAGCTCGACCGGGTTCAGCGGCCGGAACTGGTAGCCATCGAACTTGCGCGCCTGCGCAAACGCCACATGGTCGACATCGAGATTGAGGCCCATGCCGATGGCATCGGTGGCGACGAGATAGTCGACATCGCCGTTCTGGTAGAGGGCGACCTGCGCATTGCGGGTGCGCGGGCTGAGCGCGCCCATCACCACCGCCGCGCCGCCGCGCTGGCGGCGCACCAGTTCGGCGATGGCGTAGACCTCGTCGGTGGAAAAGGCGACGATTGCCGATCGGCTCGGCAGGCGCGTCAGTTTCTTCGATCCCGAAAAGGCCAGATGCGACAGGCGCGGCCGTTCGGTGACGGTGATGCCCGGCAGCAGTTGCTGCAGGATGCCGCGCACCGTCAGTGCGCCAAGCAGCAGCGTCTCGTTGCGGCCGCGCAGGTGCAGGATGCGGTCGGTGAAGGTGTGGCCGCGCTCAAGATCGCCGGCCAACTGCGCCTCGTCGATGGCGACGAAGTCCGCATCGGTCTGGCGTGGCATCGCTTCCACGGTGCAGATGGAATAGCGCGCACCAGGCGGGGTGATCTTCTCCTCGCCTGTGACCAGCGCCACCTTTTCCACACCGACCTTGTCGCAGACCCGGCCATAAACCTCGCGCGCCAGCAGGCGCAGCGGCAGTCCGATCACGCCGCTCTGGTGCGCCACCATGCGCTCGATGGCGAAATGGGTCTTGCCGGTGTTGGTGGGGCCGAGGATCGCCGACACGCCGCGACCGGACAGGATCAGCGGCGCGTCGGTGCGACGGGTTCCGGCAGCGGTCGATGTCATGGAAAGCGCCCTGGAAGATCGGTTCCGCCATAGCGGAGGTGCAAAGGAAGAGTCACGCCCTATCGCGCAATCGCGGCAAAAACCGGCCAATGCGGCAGCCGCAAACCCTCACTCCGCGAACACGCGTTAACAACCGGAACGAGTCGGAAACGAATCAGCGACGAATCACTGACTCAGTGCAATTCAGCTTTTGTTCCGCACAAAATCTTGTTTGAGATTCGGAGGTTGGCGCTAGATGCTGAATCAGTTTGCGAACAGTTTTCCCGCATGGAACCCGAAACGTTAACGGCAACGCGTCGGCAAGCGGACCGACGCGCCAACCGGTTGAGACGCAAGCACAAATCCTAACGAAGCGTGAAGACGGATGCGGAAAACCGGTCCCGGTTTGTCGCCATTCGTTAACCGTTCGAACTGAGCGGGAACGAATCGGCGACGAATCACCTGTTTGGGCATGTTGCGGCTTTGTTCAACGCCAGATGTTGTGATCGTCGCGCTTGACGAGGCACAACCGCTGCGATTCTCGCTGTCTCGAGGGGTGGAAGGCGCGGCCTGGCGTTAATACGGCTGTGCAATTCTGGCACAGCCGCCGGCGAACAATTCTTTGGGCGCGCGCACGGGCGCAGATTTGCGCGCGCCGGAAGTCCGTCGGGCAGATGAAGCACCGGCGCCGCATGCAATGATGCGACGCTCCGGGGTGATTACCGGCAGCGGCCCTTGTAGTAGCCGCCGCGACCGTCCGCATACCAGCATTCCCTCCGGTCTGCCGTCGCGTAGCCGATGATTGCGCCGGCAGCGGCGCCGATAGCGGCGGCCCGCAAGGTGTCCTGCGCGTCGCCGCTGATGATGGCGGTGACTGCTGCTGCGCCGGCTGCGCCGATCAGCGCGCCGCGCCCTGCGCGCTCGTCAGCCGGCGAACAACCGGCGATCACGGAACCCGCGAGGGCAAGGGCGAGAAATGTTGCGGCGATTTTCTTCATGGAAGTCCTCTCCTTCGATTTCTTGGCGATCGTGCACCGGATTCCGGCGAAATCAAGATACCGCTTTCTTCCTATCGCCGTCACGATGACAAATGCGCCAGCAGCGTCGCGGTTCCTGTCTGCGCGGAAGCCTCGATGCCGCCATTTCCCTTGACCGTGTTCGACAAGGTGCGCGAAGTACCGAACGGGACCACTGCGTCGGTCAATGGCCATTCAGCGCCGCGGATTGTCAGCCCGGCCAGGTCGGTCAGTCCGACAACCGAGAACACCGTACCGGCCGGCAGGTCGAAATGCCGCGGCGAGGGTCCGAGCGGCGCGGCCTCCTCACGACCGCTTGCCAGCAGAACTTCCAGACCGTGCTTCTGCAGTTGCGACGCCTGGACGAGATTAAGCAACGCATGGTCGCTTCGCGGACCGCCAAGCGCGCCGCACAGCACCAGCCGCGCCGCGCCGCGCGCAAGCGCCTCGCGGACGGCCAGTTCGCCGTCGGTCGCGTCCTTTGCGGCCGGAAAACGCCGCCGTTCGACATCGCGATACGCCGCATCGAAGCCGTTGCCCGCGGAATCGAAATCGCCCAGCCACAATTCCGGCATTACGCCGAGAGCCGCGGCATGGCGGATACCGCCATCGGCGGCAATCACGCGCGCGCCGGTGATCTGTCGCTGAAGGCGCGGCGTCGCGGCGCATTCGCCATCAAGGAGAACGGCAAAGAGGGTCATGACCGCTTCATAACCGTTGTGGCACGGCCTGCAACAGCCCGGAGTCGCATCAGCCCGTCCCTTGCGATTGGCAACCGCCTTCGATATGGAGCGCCAACTTCCGTCCCGGCCGGGACGGCGGCTCCCCACTGGCACTCGGGCGGAATTTCCACGGCATGGCGCGCATTGTGATGAAGTTCGGCGGCACTTCTGTCGCCAATCTGGAGCGTATCCATAACGTTGCCCGCCATGTGAAACGCGAGGTGGAGGCTGGGCACGCTGTTGCTGTGGTGGTGTCGGCGATGTCGGGCAAGACCAACGAACTTGTCGCCTGGGTGGAGGGCATGCCTAAGACGACGGGCGCCAGTTCGCCGTTCTTCGACGCCCGCGAGTACGATGCCGTGGTCGCTTCAGGCGAACAGGTGACCAGCGGCCTGCTCGCCATCGCCCTGCAATCGATGGGCATCGACGCACGCTCCTGGCAGGGCTGGCAAATTCCGATCCGCACAGACAAGTCGCATGGCGCGGCGCGCATCGCCGAGATCGACGGCGCCCGTCTCGTCGAACGGCTCGACCAGGGCCAGGTCGCCGTGATCGCCGGGTTCCAGGGCCTTGCCCCCGACAACCGCATCGCCACGCTCGGCCGCGGCGGCTCCGACACCAGTGCGGTTGCGATCGCGGCGGCGATCCGCGCCGACCGCTGCGACATCTACACCGACGTCGACGGCGTCTACACCACCGATCCGCGCATCGAGCCGAAGGCGCGGCGCCTTGCACGGGTTTCGTTTGAGGAAATGCTGGAAATGGCCTCGCTCGGGGCCAAGGTGCTGCAGGTGCGCTCGGTCGAAATGGCGATGGCGCACAATGTGCGCACATTCGTGCGCTCCTCCTTCGACGACCCGGACGCCCCCGGCATGGGCGATTTCGACAACCCGCCCGGCACCCTGATTTGCGACGAGGACGAGATCGTGGAAAAGCAGAACGTCACAGGCATTGCCTACGCCAAGGACGAGGCGCAGATTTCGTTGCGCCGCGTTGCCGACCGGCCGGGCGTGGCGGCGGCCATCTTCGGCCCGCTGGCGGAGGCCGGCATTAATGTCGACATGATCGTCCAGAACATTTCCGAGGACGGCTCTCGCACCGACATGACGTTTACCGTGCCGAGCGGCGATCTGCCCAAGGCGCTGACCGTGCTTGAAAACACGCGCCAGACGATCGGTTTCGACGCGGTGCAGTCCGAGGCCGGGATGGTCAAGGTCTCGGTAATCGGGGTCGGCATGCGCAGCCATGCCGGCGTCGCCGCCACCGCGTTCAAGGCGCTCGCCGACAAGGCGATCAACATTCGCGCCATCACCACTTCGGAGATCAAGATATCCATCCTGATCGACGGTCCCTATGCGGAATTGGCTGTGCGCACGTTGCACGGCGTCTATGGCCTCGACAAAATCTAGGCGATAAGACGGGATTGCCGCATCCAAGGCGGCGCTCCCGAGGGACACCTCCCGGGTAAGGAGATACCTGCCGATGCGCGATCTGGCGCATGGTCCCCGCGTTCTACTGAGGCGGCTGCGCGAAATCATGGCGGAGCCGATCGAGCCGCAATTGCGACTCGATCGGATCGTACAGGAAATCGCCCGCAACATGGTCGCGGAGGTTTGCTCCTTCTATGTGCTGCGCGTTGACGGCGTACTGGAACTTTACGCCACGCAGGGTCTCAATCCGCAGGCCGTGCATCTGGCGCAGCTCAAGCTCGGCCAGGGCCTCGTCGGTACGATCGCGGCCTCGGCGCGCGCGCTCAATCTCACCGAGGCGCAGAAGCACCCGGCCTTCACCTATCTCCCGGAGACGGGCGAAGAAATCTACAACGCCTTCCTCGGCGTGCCGATCCTGCGCGCAGGGCGCACGCTGGGCGTTCTCGTGGTGCAGAACCAGGCCAAGCGCGCTTACGCAGATGACGAGGTCGAAGCGCTGGAAACCACCGCCATGGTGGTCGGAGAACTGATCGCCTCGGGGGATTTGAAGCGCATCAGCGCAGCCGGCATCGATCTCGACATGCGCCGGCCGGCAAGCTTCGACGGCGCGCCATTGTCCGATGGCGTCGGCCTTGGCCATGTCGTGCTGCACGAGCCGCGCGTTGTCGTCACCAACCTCTTTGCCGAAGACACGGAAACGGAACTGGCCCGCCTGCGCGACGCCATCGGTTCACTGCGGCTCTCCATCGACGACATGCTGTCGCGCCGCGATGTCGCCACCGAGGGCGAGCATCGCTCGGTGCTGGAAGCCTACCGCATGTTTGCCCACGACCAGGGATGGGTGCGCCGCCTGGAAGAGGCGGTGCGCAACGGCCTCACGGCCGAGGCCGCGGTCGAAAAGGTGCAAAACGACATGCGCGCGCGCATGATGCACGTCACCGACCCCTATCTGCGCGAGCGGCTGAACGATTTCGACGATCTTGCAAACCGTCTGCTGCGCCAGCTGCTTGGCGCTGAAGCCGGCATCGCGGCGCATGGCCTGCCCAGGGATGCGATACTCGTTGCGCGCACCATGGGCGCCGCCGAACTGCTCGATTACCCGCGCGAGCACCTGCGCGGTTTGGTGCTGGAGGATGGCGCGGCGACAAGCCATGTGGTGATCGTTGCGCGCGCCATGGGCCTGCCGGTTGTCAGTTCGGCGCAAGGCGTCGTGGCGATGGCCGAGAACGGCGACGCGATGATCGTCGATGGCGAGGACGGTGCGGTGCATCTGCGGCCCACTGCCGATGTGGAGGCCGCCTATGCCGAGAAGGTGCGGTTTCGCGCCCGAAGGCAAGAAGCGTGGCGGGCGTTGCGCGACCGCCCGGCGCAAACCCGCGATGGCGTGCCGATCTCGCTCAACATCAACGCCGGGCTTATGGTCGACCTTCCGCATCTTGCCGAAACCGGAGCGGACGGCATCGGCCTGTTTCGCACCGAACTGCAGTTTATGATCGCCTCCACCTTTCCACGCGTCGAGGCGCAGGAAAGACTGTATTCCTCGGTGCTGGCCGCCGCCGCCGGCAAGCCGGTGACGTTTCGCACGCTCGATATCGGCGGCGACAAGGTGTTGCCCTATTTCCGCGCGGCGAAGGTTGAGGAAAATCCGGCGCTCGGCTGGCGCGCAATCCGGCTCTCGCTCGACAAGCCCGGCCTGTTGCGCACGCAGATGCGCGCGCTTCTTCGCGCCTCCGCCGGCGCCGAGTTGCGCCTTATGCTGCCGATGATCACACAGGTTGACGAAGTACGCTCGGCGCGCGCCCTTCTGCGCAAGGAGGTCGAACTGGCGGCGCGTTTCGGCCACGAGCTGCCGCGCGAGATCCGCATCGGCGCGATGCTGGAAGTGCCAGCGTTGCTGTACGACCTCGACGCGCTGCTGAACGAGGTCGATTTCGTTTCGGTCGGCTCCAATGACCTGTTCCAGTATTTCACTGCCACGGATCGCGGCAATCCCGCCGTCGCTTCGCGCTTCGACCCGCTGTCGAAGCCCTTCCTGCGGGCGCTGCGCACGATCCAGCAGGGCGGAACGAGAGCCGGCAAAGAGGTTGCGCTGTGCGGCGAACTCGCCGGCAGGCCCATCGCGGCGATGGCGTTGATGGCGATCGGCTACCGCTCGATTTCGATGTCCGCGGCGTCGATCGGGCCGGTGAAGGCGATGATCCTGGCCATGGAGCTGGAGCCGGTGCGCAAGGCCGTCTGCGCCGTGTTGGACGATCATGCACCGGACGAAACGTTGCGGCCGATGCTGCGTGAACTTGCCGAAGCGCAGGGCATCGTGCTTTGAGGCGGGCATGAACACACTACCAGTCGAACGACTCGACCATATCGTCAAGCGTTTCTCCATGATCGAGGCGCAACTCGCCGGCAATCCGGATTCGGAGACCTATGTGCGGCTCTCCTCCGAATACGCGGAGATGCAGGATGTGGTGGCCGCCATTCGCGCCTACAGGCATACGGAACGCGAACTGGATGATCTGCGCACATTGCTCGTCGACAGGGCGACCGACGCCGAAATGCGCGAACTCGCCGAAACGGAATTGCCGGAAGCACAGGACCGGCTGGAGGCGCAGGCGCACCAGTTGCGAATCATGCTGCTGCCGAAGGATGACGCCGACGATCGCAGCGCCATTCTCGAAATCCGCGCCGGAACCGGCGGCCAGGAAGCCGCGCTGTTCGCCGGCGACCTGTTTCGCATGTACGAGCGCTATGCCGCCGCCCGCGGCTGGAAGGTCGAGGTGATGTCGGCCAGCGACGGCGAGGCCGGCGGTTTCAAGGAAATCATTGCATCGGTGACCGGGCGCGGCGTGTTCTCGCGGCTGAAGTTCGAATCGGGCGTTCACCGCGTGCAGCGTGTTCCGGAAACCGAGGCGCAGGGGCGCATCCACACAAGCGCGGCCACCGTCGCCGTGCTGCCGCAGGCCGAGGAGGTGGATGTCGAAATCCGTCCGGAAGACATCCGCATCGAGACCATGCGCGCTTCCGGCGCAGGCGGTCAGCACGTCAACACCACCGATTCGGCCGTGCGCGTTACCCATCTGCCAACCGGCATCGCCGTGATGCAGGCGGAAAAGTCGCAGCACCAGAATCGCGCCCGCGCCATGGAGGTGCTGCGCGCCCGCCTCTACGACATGCAACGCCAGAAGGCGGATGCGGAGCGATCCGAATCGCGGCGCTTGCAGGTCGGCTCCGGCGACCGGTCAGAACGCATCCGCACCTACAACTTTCCGCAAGGCCGGCTGACCGACCATCGCATCAACCTGACGCTCTACAAGCTCGACCGCATCGTGATGGGCGAACTTGACGATGTGATCGAACCGCTGATCGCCGACCACCAGTCGAAACTGCTGGCGGCTTCGGAAAACTGAGCGTGCCGGCGCAAGATGAACCGGCGCCGACGGCAACGCTCGGCGACCTGCTGCGGCATGGTCGTGCGAAGCTAGAGGCGGCCGGTTGCCCGACGCCGGCGCTCGACGCCCGCCTTTTGTTGCTCGCCGCGACGGGCGCGAATCATGCGGCGTTGATCTCTGACCCTGGCCGCGCCGTGATTGCCGAATCGCATCGTCGCTATGAATCGATGATCGACCGGCGCGCCGCCCGCGAACCGGTCGACCGCATTCTCGGCGGTCGCGATTTCCACGGGATATTCCTGACCCTGTCTCCCGACACGCTTTCGCCGCGTGGGGACACCGAAATCCTTGTCGATGCAGCGCTTGGCCATGTTGGTCGCATCGCGGCGAAAACCGGCCGGTGCCGCATCCTCGACATCGGCACCGGCACGGGTGCGATCGCGCTTTCGCTGCTTGCCGCCGAACCGCGGGTGTTCGCGACGGGCACGGATATCGCGGCCGGGGCGCTTGCGACAGCGGCGCAGAACGCCGCAATGCTCGGCCTGTCGTGCCGATTCACGCTGCTGTTGTCCGATGTTTTTCAAGAGGTTAAGGGTGAGTTTGACCTGATCCTCTCAAATCCGCCCTACATTCCAACACCCGATATTGGCGCCTTGATGCCGGAGGTGCGGCTGTTCGACCCGTCGGCGGCGCTCGATGGCGGCATCGATGGTCTCGATTTCTACCGGCGCATCGCCGCCGGCGCCCGGGCTCATCTATCGCCTGGCGGAAGGGTTGGCCTCGAGTTCGGCCATGACCAGAAACAGGCGGTTGCCGCGATCTTCGGGCAGGCGGGGTTTGCAGTCGAATCCGCGCATGTCGACCTAGGCGGTAACGATCGTGTCATGATTCTTCGTTAGGATTTGACATGCCCAAGCCTGTTGCGTTGCAAAAAAAGCTTGGCATTGCAGCCAATCGGTATTAGTTTCGAATTACCGGACAGGTCAAAGCGGGGCTTTGTAATTCGGTCTACCGGTCTCATCGGGGGTTGAACGCGACGCACAGGCGTGGCGCGAGAGACAACTGGGACCGGTCCACCTGGCCTTCCGTAAAACACAGGATTGCTGTTCTGACGCTTTCGACAAACCGTATCCCACAGGGAACGGCCCGCGCTGTTTCAGCCGGGGCAACGATTGCTGTCGGCAATTCGTCGATCAACCTCGTACTTCTGGAAACGGAACCTCAATGAGGCCTTCACAGCAGAACCGGCGCATGCGCGGCCGTGGCAACAATAACAACAACAATAATAACGGCGGCAATCGCAACAAGGGTCCCAACCCGCTGACCAGGTCGTACGAAAGCAACGGACCGGATGTGAAGATTCGCGGCACTGCCCAGCAGATTGCCGACAAGTACATGACGCTCGCCCGCGACGCCGTGTCCTCGGGCGATAACGTTATGGCGGAAAACTACTACCAGCACGCCGAGCACTACAATCGCATCATCGCTGCCGCGATGGCCTATAACCAGCAGTTCCGGGACCAGCGCGACGATCGCGACGAACGGGACGAAGACCTCGATGAGGACGAACTGATCGAACGCCCGCGCATAGGCGCACGGCCGGAACAGGGCGAACGTCGCGAGCAGTCCGCCGAACAGGGCGAGCGCCGCGACCAGCGCCGGCAGGATTTCCGCCAGAACGACAGCCGCCAGCAACAGCAGGACAATCGTGGCGGTGAGAACCGGCGCGACGATCGCCAGCGCGACAATCGCGGCAATGAGGGCCGCGAGCGCGGCGAAATCCGTGGCGCCGGGCCGCAGCCCGTGATTTCCGACACGCCAGCCGAGGTCGTGCTTGGCGACGCCGCTGAACAGCCGGCCAATCCGCGGCGCAGCGAACGCGCCACATCGGCCAGAAGGGCCGAAAGGCAGGATGCGCCGCGGGACGCGTCTGCGCCCGAAGAAGCCGGATCGGCAGACACCCCACTGGCGGCAGCGCCGGCTGCGGAAATGTCAGTCATTGCCAACGCCCCGGCGGGCCATGCAAACGGCGCCAACGGCGCCGAAGCTGCCAGTGATACCGGGGACGCGCCGGTTCGCCGCCGTCCCGGTCGTCCGCGCAAGCGTCCGCTGCCGGAAGCGGCTGTTCCGGTCGCCGTCGGCGAAGACTGACGGGTCGGGATTTCGTCGGCGCGAGCCGTCCCGGCGCGCTTTCCCAAACAGGTTTCCAGACGCCCGGCCTCGCGCCGGGCGTTTTCGATTTGCGACGCGCTCACAGGCCCTTTCATTTCGAGGATTGCATTCCCATATCCGTTTCGACCATGGGCTTGCCGGTGACCGGGAGCCTGTCGCCCCCCACTTTTCCGGCGCCGCTGACGGGCCGGACTACGGAAACGGAGACACCTGATGAACATCGAGAAGTATTCGGAACGCGTGCGCGGTTTCATCCAGTCGGCGCAGACCTTCGCGCTTTCGAAAAACCACCAGCAGTTCACGCCCGAACACATCCTGAAAGTCCTGATCGACGACGAGGAAGGTTTCGCCTCCTCGCTGATCGAGCGCGCCGGCGGCCGTGCGCGAGACGTCAAGCTTGGCGTCGAGGCGGCGTTGAACGCGATTCCGCGCGTCGAGGGCGGCAACGGCCAGCTCTACATGGCGCAGCCGCTCGCCAAGGTTTTCGCGACCGCCGAGGACATGGCGAAGAAGACCGGCGACAGCTTCGTCACCGTCGAGCGTTTGCTGACTGCGCTTTCGGTCGAGAAGAGCGCGAAGTCCGCCGACATCCTCGCCAAGGCCGGCGTGACGCCGACGGCGCTCAACCGCGTCATCGAGGATGTGCGCAAGGGCCGCACCGCCGATACGGCGAGCGCCGAACAGGGCTATGACGCGCTGAAAAAATACGCCCGGGACCTCACGGCAGAAGCCCGTTCGGGCAAGCTCGATCCCGTGATCGGGCGCGACGACGAAATCCGCCGCACGATCCAGGTGCTGAGCCGGCGCACCAAAAACAATCCTGTGCTGATCGGCGAACCCGGCGTCGGCAAGACGGCGATCGCCGAGGGTCTGGCGCTGCGCATCGTCAACGGCGACGTGCCCGAGAGCTTGAAGGACAAGCGGCTGATGGCGCTCGACATGGGCGCGCTGATCGCCGGCGCCAAGTATCGCGGCGAGTTCGAGGAGCGGCTGAAATCTGTGCTGTCCGAGGTGCAGTCGGCGGCCGGCCAGGTGATCCTGTTCATCGACGAGATGCACACGCTTGTCGGCGCCGGCAAGGCGGAAGGCGCGATGGACGCCTCCAACCTGCTGAAACCGGCGCTGGCGCGCGGTGAACTGCACTGCGTCGGCGCGACCACGCTCGACGAGTACCGCAAGCATGTCGAAAAGGACGCCGCGCTGGCGCGCCGTTTCCAGCCGGTCTTCGTCGACGAGCCGACAGTGGAGGACACGATCTCCATCCTGCGCGGGCTGAAGGAGAAGTACGAGCAGCATCACAAGGTGCGCATCTCCGACACCGCGCTGGTAACCGCTGCCACGCTGTCGAACCGTTACATCACCGACCGCTTCCTGCCCGACAAGGCGATCGACCTTGTCGACGAGGCGTCGTCGCGGCTGCGCATGCAGGTCGATTCCAAGCCCGAGGCGCTCGACGAGATCGACCGGCGCGCCATCCAGCTGAAGATCGAGCGCGAGGCGTTGAAGAAGGAAAAGGACCAGGCCTCGAAGGACCGGCTGGAAAAGCTGGAAACCGAACTGGCGGGCCTTGAGGAAGAGTCGGCGCGGCTGACCAACCTGTGGCAGGCGGAGAAGGCCAAGCTCGGTGAGGCCGCCGATCTGAAGCGGCAACTCGACGAGGCGCGCAACGATCTGGCTATCGCCCAGCGCAAGGGCGAGTTCCAGAAGGCCGGCGAACTGGCCTATGGCGCGATTCCCGAACTGGAGCGCAAGCTGGCGGCGGCGGAAGCCAATGATGGCAAGGGCTCGATGGTGGAAGAAACCGTCACCGCCGACCATATCGCTCATATCGTCTCGCGCTGGACCGGCATTCCTGTCGACAAGATGCTGGAAGGCGAGCGCGACAAGCTGCTGCGCATGGAAGACGAGATCGCCCGGCGCGTCGTCGGCCAGGGCGAGGCGGTGCAGGCCGTATCCAAGGCGGTGCGGCGCGCGCGCGCGGGGGTGCAGAATCCGAACCGGCCGCTCGGCTCGGTCATGTTCCCCGGCCCCGCCGGCGGC